>JAFZPK010000102.1 GCA_017552515.1 Deltaproteobacteria bacterium
GAATCCCCAACCTTCTGATCCGTAGTCAGACGCTCTATCCAATTGAGCTAGTGGCGCGAAATGTCAAACAAGGCGGGACTATCCATCAAACCGGAGAAATTGTCAACCCTTTTCTCCCATTTCTTGTAACGGTACCGAAAAGCACTCTTTCTTCAACATCTTTCCGTGCTTCTTACAGGCTTGCAACCATACTGCCAGCGCATTATTCTCTGTTTTCGATTGGAGTGGAGATTCTCATGTCACAACCTGCCGTTCCATCCGGAACGTGCCCAATTTCAAGGAGGATTGCCCATGAAGCAAAGAATACTGTTGCGCATCTTGTTTCTGGCCGCTGGACTGGCCTTTCTGGCTACTGCCGCCAGCGCCGAGGTGGACTGCAAAGACGCCCAATCCATCAAGGGGTTGGTAAAAAATCCGGCCGCCATGACACAGGACGAATACGAAGCGGTTCTGGATACCCTTTCCTGCTGCGACATCGACCAGACCAAGCTGGCGTTTGCCGGGAAATGCGCTACCAACGAGGCCCTGGGACTGCTGAAAAAGGAAAAGGCCAAAATTCCGTCCATCAATCCGCTCGTGCCCAAACTGATCAAGAACAGCGCGCCTCAGGTGCGGGCCCGCGCCTATGAGGAGTTGTCGGGTCTTTTCGGCAGCAGCTCCCAGGATGTGGCGCTCGCCAAGGAGGCTATCGCCTCAGAAACCGATCCCTACGCCCTCAAGATGCTGATCTGGAAGGGCGTGCACAACCTGGGCAACAGGGTGCCGGAAGTGGGAACCTTTCTGCTGAAAATGGCCCAGCACGAGCATCCGCAGGTACGTTGGGCCGCGGCGGTTGCCCTGGGCAATACCTGGTCGGACAAGGTGCCGGGCGCAACGGACGCGATCATCACCCTGATCGGCGACCCGGACGAGAAGGTGCGCAAGATGGCCTGCAAAGAAGCTGGCAAGCTGGGCGACGAGAAGATCATCGCACCCATCACCGACGTCCTGAACGACGACGCCAAGGCGAATATGCACAGCGAGTGCATGCAGGGCCTTACCACACTGTGGCTGGATTTTCCCTTCCACAAGAGGTACAGCGAGGCAGCCTACAAGGCGGCCATGGACTACTACAAAAAGACGCCCCGCACAGACAAGATTCCGGCGTGGTCTTCCATCAAACTGGCAGGCGAGTATGCCAAACCAGTGGGCAACAAAGACGCCTTTGCGGACTGGAAAAACCAGGCGAGCTACTACAAACCTGACGAGCTGATCGCGATCATGACCGACATCGTAAAGGACCCGCAGGCAAACTGGATGGGCCGTAACGCGGCCCTGACCGTCATTGGGAAGGCCGGCGGCAAAGAGGCACTGGACAAGTTGGCTCCGGAGGTGGAAGCACTGAACGATCCCAAGGCGAAATTCATCAAGGATGGCTATCAGAAAGCCCTCAAAGAGGTGGAGAAGGGCAAATAAGCAAGATGAGCCATTCGCTTTGAGTTAAAAAATCCCGTCATGTGCCGCGGCATGTGGCGGGATTTTTTATTGTTGGAGATAACGCTACTTTTCCAGCGCTTCCAGTTCCTCCCAGCGGGCATAGGCGCTTTCCAGCTCCGCCTCAAGGGCGGTCAGCCGCGCGGAAACCGCCCCCGCTTCCGCTCCCGCATTCCGGTAAAAGTCGGGGTTGGAAAGCTTGTCCCGTACTTCCTGCAATTCAAGCTCCAGCGCTTCAATTTTCCCCGGCAGCTCATCCAGTTCGCGTTTTTCCTTGAAGCTTAGACGCCGTTCCCGCTGTTTTTCCCGCGGTGCTTCGCGCACCACACGTTCGGGAGACTTCTTGTCCGGGACATTTTGAGCCTGATGCTGGCGCAGCCAGTCGTCATAGCCGCCGGTATATTCCACCAGGCGTCCCGGTGCCTCGAAGACCAGAAGACCGGTCACCGTGCGGTTGAGAAACTCCCGATCGTGGCTGACCACGAACACCGTGCCCTGGAATTCCGCCAGCAGTTCTTCCAGCAGATCGAGCGTCTCAAGATCCAGATCGTTGGTCGGTTCGTCAAGCACCAGCACATTGGCGGGACGGGTAAAGAGCCGCGCCAGCAGCAGACGGTTGCGTTCGCCGCCGGAAAGCACGCTCACCGGCGTGCGAATCCGATCGGGAGTAAACAGAAAGTCGCGCAAATAACCGACAATGTGACGTGATTTGCCGCCGATGACAACCGTATCGCGATCGCCGCAGAGATTCTGCTGCACGGTCAACGAAGGATCCAGCTGTTCCTTTTGCTGATCGAAGTAGAGAATTTCCAGATTGGTTCCTCTTCGCAGCACCCCGCTCCGGGGCACAAGTTCCCCCAAAATCAGCCTGAGCAGGGTGGTCTTGCCGGCGCCGTTGGGGCCAACGATGCCTATTCGATCGCCGCGCATAACAGTTGCGGAAAAGTTCTCCATAAGCGGCGGCATTTCTCCATAACCGAAGGTGACATCCTTCAGTTCCGCCACCAGTTGGCCGCTGCGCGCGGCCTCCTCCAGATGGAAACGCGCGGTACCCAGACGCTCGCGGCGTTCTCGGCGCTCACGGCGCATTCTCTCCAGTGCCCGGACCCGTCCCTCGTTGCGGGTACGCCGCGCTTTGATCCCGCGCCGGATCCAGATCTCCTCCTCCGAAAGCTTGCGGTCAAAACGTTTCCACTCCAGCTCTTCGGCATGCAGCCATTCCTGCTTGCGTGTCAAAAAAGTATCGTAGTCACAGGCAAAATCCAAAATTCTGCCGCGCTCCAGTTCAACAATGCGGTTGGACAGAGCCCGGAGAAAGGCCCTGTCATGCGTGATAAAAACCAGCGTCTGCTTTTTGCGGAGCAGAAAATCCTCCAGCCAGCGGATGGCGCTGATGTCAAGATGGTTGGTCGGCTCATCCAAAAGCAGCAGATCCGGCTCGGCGGCCAGCGCCCGCGCCAGCAGCACCCGCCGCTGCATGCCGCCGGAAAGCTCGTCAATACGCGCTTCGGGCGGCAACTGAAGCAGGGAAAGCATTTGCTCGGCAATCTGCGCGCCGGAAGGAGAATGCTCGGGATACACCGCTTCACGCACCATTTCCGGCAAATTCCGGGGCATGGACTGCGGCACAAGCGCAACCCGCAAGCCCTGCGAGCGAAGGACAGCGCCAGCATCCGGCGCGATTTCGCCCGCCATGACGCGCAAAAGCGTGCTCTTTCCAACGCCGTTGCGTCCCAGAAGCCCAATGCGCTCCCCCGCATCCACGTGAAAACTGATATTTTCCAGCACCGCCGGCCCTCCAAAGGCCAGCCCAACCGACTGCATGTCCAGAAGCGCCATATCAATTTCTCCATCCGTTCCCTAAAAACTTCCAGGAGTTTATCTAGCACGACGCATCCGGTTTGAAAAACACTTATGCAACATGAGAAAAAGGCATTTTTATCGAAGATGAGAAAACAGAGAATATCTCCATATGCAATTGACAATGAAATAAGGTAAACTATTTTGATCAATAGGCCCTCAATGACGAATTGGGACTTTTCGGAAGCGTCCCGGCGAAAAGTCCCGAATCCCCGCACTGGCGGTCGCGAAAAAAGACAACTCAAAAAGGCAGTAAATACACGAGGAGGAAAGGTATTATGTGGGAATACACGGACAAGGTCATGGATTATTTCAACAATCCCCGCAATGTCGGAGAGGTGGAAAACCCGGACGGCGTGGGCGAAGTCGGATCGCTTGCATGCGGGGACGCGCTGCGGCTGAGCTTCAAACTGGACGAGAACCAGCGCATCAAGGAAGCGAAGTTTCAGACCTTCGGCTGCGCCAGCGCAATAGCATCGTCATCGGTGCTGACCGAAATGATCATCGGCAAAACGCTGGAAGAGGCCTCGAAGATCACCAACCGCGACATCGCCGCGTACCTGGGCGGTCTTCCGGAAGAGAAGATGCACTGTTCGGTCATGGGGATGGAGGCGCTGGAAGCTGCCATCGCCAACTACCGCGGCGGCGGAACCGAGAAAAAAGATTATGAGATCGTCTGCAAATGCTTCGGCGTTACCGACCGTGAAATCGAGCGGGTGGCGCTGCAAAACCATCTGACCACCGTGGATGACATTACCCACTACACCAAGGCGGGCGGCGGCTGTCGCAAATGTCACGACAAGATCAAGGCAGTTCTGGACAAGGTATGGGAAAACCAGAAGAAGGAACAGAACGCTCAGGCCGCGCCAAAGAAGCTTTCCAACCTGCAGAAGATCCGCCTCATCGAGGACGTTCTGAAACGTGAGATCGTACCGGCCCTCCAGGCGGACGGCGGCGATCTTGAACTGATAGATATCAACGGCAATACGGTGCAGGTGGCCCTGCGCGGCGCCTGTTCCACCTGCCGGATGTCGGAAGTCACCCTGAAAAAGTATGTGGAGAGCAAACTGCAGGAGCTGGTGGATCCTGATATCGTCGTGGAGGAGGTCAAGCCATGAGCGCAAAGAATGTCATCTATCTGGACAACAACGCCACATCACGGGTAGCTCCGGAAGTGACGGAAGCCATGCTGCCGTTCTTCAACGATCTGTATGGCAACCCCTCCAGCATGCACACCTTTGGCGGACAGGTGGCGCGTTACGTACGGGCGGCCCGGGAACAGGTAGCCCAACTGTTCAACGTTGAACCGGAAGAGATTATTTTTACCAGCTGCGGCACCGAAAGCGACAACGCGGCCATCATGGGCACGCTGCGCTCCTACCCGCACAAAAAGCACTTTATCACCACCCGGGTGGAGCATCCGGCCATTC
>JAFZPK010000103.1 GCA_017552515.1 Deltaproteobacteria bacterium
GCTTTTCCACAGCGCACCATGCAGCGTATCCAATGCCTTTGCTGTGCGCTTGGGGAGAGACAAACAGGAGATCGAGGTTGCCACGTTCACCTTCTCTTTTTATGACTACGCCGCCGACTTTCCTGTCACCGGACATAATGCGGTAAGCCTCGCCGTCATCAATGGATTTTTCTATGGTTTCCCGTGATATAATCTCACCGTCTTCTTCAAAATGGTCGTCACGCAGGCCAAACTCTTCCAACGCTCCGTAATTGAAAGCTTCCTGATTATCAAGGATAAACTGATTCCTATCATCTGGCTGCAGAGGAGCAAGCCATACTCTTTCATTCATAACAGACATTGCCTTTTCACCACAAATCCCAATCTGTTTTCTAAACAAGAGCCTTCCCCTTGAGAGGAAGGCTCTTGTTGTGTCAGCAAAACAACCGCCTCGATTAACTGGTGGTTGCTGATACAAATCGACAAGCTGACTTTTGCTCTTTCTTTTTTATACCTTATTTGGATTTATACTCAACCCATACTCCATCCTTAAGCGTTTCCAGTTTTCTCCATTCCGGTTTACCAATATCCCGGCCCCTAACCCGAATAGGAATAAACGCATCATGCTGACAGTCTGGCAATGGATCTTCCATATCGATCCAGCCTCTTTCATCAATCAAATCATTCCAGTCTTCATATAAATCATCTAAGGATTCATAGAAACGATCAAATGAACATTGAACCGCATCCAAACTGCAATACTCGAAGAGATAGAATCCTTCTTTGATTTCAAAAAACATTATTTTGAAGATATAGTTACTCTCATCACATTTCAGAGGTTCATTAAGATACGCATACTTTCTCATAATTCGCCTCTATAATCCTGTTTCTTGTTTTATAATTTCAGATTGTATTCGTCAACGGCTCAATTTCGGATACTCAGCATCTTTCGGTTCAGATGAGCTTCAAGACTTGGCCTTTTCCCTGTCCAGAAGAACAACCGTCTCCACATGCGGCGTCTGGGGGAACATGTCCACCGGCTGCGCTATGAGCGCCTGGAAACCGAGGTCGTGCAGCGCCGCCAGATCGCGTGCCAGGGTGGCCGGATAGCAGGAAATGTAGACCAGGCGCTCCGGCGACAGATCCGCCAGACGCTCCAGCACCTCGGGTTCCGCGCCGCCCCGCGGCGGATTGAGTACCGCAGCCGTTACCTTCAGCTCTTCCGCGGCCAGTTCCTCCAGAATTTCGGCGGCGTCTCCCGCGCGGAAAGTGCAGTTGCGCAGCTTGTTCATGAAGGCGTTGTGGCGGGCGTTGCGCACCGCCTCTTCCGCCAGTTCGATGCCGACCACCTTCCCGGCGTCCTTCGCCAGATTGAGCGCGATACCGCCAATGCCGCAGTAGATGTCCAGCACGTTCTCCTTGCGGTTGAGAGCCAGCCACTTCCGGGTTATCTCATACATTGAGGCCGCCTGCGCGGGATTGACCTGCACAAACGAGGTCGGCGCCATGCGCAGCCGCACATCGCCGATATTCATGATCAGGTCGTCGACTCCAAGCAGCCGCAGGGTCTCGCGCCCCATGACGATATTGCCTTCCCTGGGGTTGATGTTCTGCTGCACCGAAATGACTTCCGGAACCTTGCGCTGCAGCCATTTCCCCAAATGGGTCAGCTGCTGGAAGTTGCGCTCGGTCACCACAAAGGTCACCATCGCCTGACGGTTGTTCGGTTCCACCCGCACCAGCAAATACCGGAGAAGGCCGGTCTGGCGGCGCTCGTCGAAGACAAAGATTCCCTGCCGCTCCACCTCTTCGCGTACCGTCTGCACGATCTTGTTCACAAGAGGATGATGCAGCGGACATTCGCCGATATCGATGACATTGTGGCTGCCGCGCCGGTACAGGCCCAGACGCACCCGGCCGCGTTCCTTGACAAACACCAGCTTGGCGTTGATGCGGTAGCCCAGCGGTTCGGGCGCAGGCAAAACCGGCCTCACCTCCAGATTGCGCAGCTGCGGATAGTGCTTCATCGCGTCCTTTACCCGCTCTTCCTTGAAATTCAGCTGTTCCGAATAGTCCAGGGCGATGAGCGGGCAGCCCAGACAGCGGCGCGAACAGCGGCAGGGCGAAGGAATCCGCTGCGGATGGGGGCGGACAATCTCCTTGAGCGCGCCGATAATGCGGCGCTGTCCGCGATGCGCCACCGCCACGCGCACCCTTTCTCCCGGCAGGGCGCCGCCTACCAGTACCTCATGCTGACCGTAACGGCCAACGCCGATTCCGTCATCGTTGAAATCAAGGATATCCACTTCCAGGAGCGCGTCTTCCCGGCGGGCATCTTCCGAAGCGGCAACGGTTCCAGCGTTCCGGGCATTCTTTTCCGGACGCGGATCCTGCGGTTTGTGCGGGTACGTCATATCAGTTCCGGTCTCTTTCGTCCCCGTCAGGGGAAAAAACAGCCGGCGGGGTTTTTCCATTCAAACAGTTTGTCCTCCCCGCCGGCATATAAAGTGGTGAAAAAAGTGGCCAGGCCACTTTCCTATTTGAGCAGCTCGTTGACCCGTGCCATCACCTGAAAGGCGTCCGCCACGTACAGCACATCCGCCTTGCCGATGGCCCAGCCGCAGTTGGCGTCCAGGTTGATGGCGCGGCGCTCGCCGATGAAGCGCCAGCCCACGGTATGCGGCTCCTCGCCATGGCAGCAGGTCGCCAGGCCCTTGGGATGACGGGGCGTCGCGCCCGTCTGGCCCACCTGATTGAAATGGCTCAGGAACGAAATCACGGCGCCGGATTCGCTGGACTGATCCACCAGCGACTTGCTGCTGCCCAGCGAGGCCCGGGTCAGATCCAGAAAATCGCGGATCAGCTTTTCGGCTTCCGGCACATGGGTCTGGCCATCCGCCTGCTTGCGCGTCCAGCCGGCCCCCGCCACAAACAGCAGTTTCGCATCCGGGCGGATGGTCTGCGCGTCGGCATCCGGCGTCTCATAGCCGACCACCTGCGTGCGGCAGGCGGGAGGCGCAACCTCGACCTTTTCCACTGCGGCCGTGCCGGGGCTTCCGCTCCAGGGTGCAAAAACACCCCGATCCAGTGTCAGCAGCCAGGGCCGCTGCGCCCGATCCAGCGTTGCCTGCATACGCTGCCGGTAGTACCAGCGCTGAATTTTGAGCGTACCCTCAGCAGGCGTCAGTGCACACACATGGGTCTCGATACGGCCATCCAGACGCACCGCGACGCCGGGCAGCGCCCGGGCAAAGCGGCTCGTCGCCGGAGCCAGCACCAGGGTCGCTCCGGACTTGCGCGCCAGCGCCTCCACAGCCGCCACATCCGTGGCATACCGCGCCGTGGCGAAATCCTCCCCTTCCACCGCCAGAAAGGCCTGTGCGCCGCACGTGGCAATGCTGTCGGCGGCAGCCTGCACCGCCTTTCCCATCAAGCCGACGGTCAACGGCGCTCCAAGCGCGCCGGCCAGCCCCACCGCCGCGCCCAGCGTTTCCAGATCCGCGGCGGACAAGGCGCCATCATCCTGAACATGCGCCAGAACCAGAAGAGTTTCCATTAGTTAAGACTCCCATATTGAAAACCGTCCTCAGACGATTGAAAAATTGATTTCCTCGGCCTTGTTCCTATTTCTTCAGCCAGTCCACTATCTCCTGTGCAATCTCGTCCACCGGCATGTCCTTGACAATGCGCGTCTGCCGCTGCTGGGCGGGGAGTTCCACCGCCGCAAACGCGGCTCCCGCCGCAAGCGGTACCTTCGCGGCCCTTTGCAGCGCCGGCATAACGGTACGCATGTTCTTCATGCCGATCTGGGGATTGTTCGGCGGCTCCGGCAGATTGCCGGTCGCCCAGCCCAGTACCGCGGGCGCTCCGGCGCAAACCGAAACCTGATAGCTACCCCCCTCGATGCGCTCCCAAATCTTGAGGGAGCCATCCTCCTGGACCTCCAGTTCATCCACCGCCAGAAACTGATCCGCAAGTCCCAGACGCTCGCCCACCATCTGCAGCGTGGTGCCGGCGTCGCGCGAAGCGGAGGCGCAGCCGCCAAACAGCAGCAGCCGTTCGCACTCCAGACCAGGGATGGCGCCAATTGCCCCCGCCAACGCGGCAGCCGTCTCGAAGGAATCGGTAAAGCCGCTTGCCGATCCGTCCAGCGCCACCAGCTCGAACTCCACCTTCTGCGCCACGGTCATCATCATCTGCTGCAGTTTCGCCTTGTTTCCCAGACTGACCAGCCAGATTTTGCTTCCCGGCGTCTTCTTTACCAGATTGGCCGCCTCGTAAAGGGCATGCGCGGCAAAGGGATCCAGTACCGCAGGCAGCATCAGCTCGTTTTTGAGCGCGGGGCCATCCGCTCCCATCACCGGCGTCAGCGTCTGTAGCGGATCCGGCACCAGACTGCCGCACACAACAATATGAAAAGCCACACTCATTTCTTTTTCTCCCTTGCAAAGTAAAAGTCTTTAAAGCGCCTTCCCAAAACGGCCGCCGTCAATTTTCCGCGGAATGCAGTCCGCCGGAACCGGCCCGGAAATCAACGTTGCCACGCTCCGGATCCGCCGTTCTTCCCCGGGTGCAGTTCCACACGCAGGCGCCGCAGTGCACGCATTTTTCCCGGTCGAAGTTGGGCACTCCGCCGTTTTCACCCGGCGTAATTGCCTGACCGGAGCAGATCTCGGCGCACAGCTGCGGATGGCAGTCGCGGCAGAGCTTCGGATCGACAAAGGCCACATGATCGGCAAAGCCGCCGGCGGCCTGCACCTTGCCGCCCATGAGCAGGGCATCCTGATGCGAGACAATCAGCTGCCCATCCGGAACAATCTTCGGCCAGCCCATCTTGTCCATCACCGCATCGTGCAGGGTATTGCCATTCACACGCGCCTGCGCTCCCATTTCCGCCAGATCGTCTTCCTTGATCCTGCCCGCGCAGAGCTCCTTGAGCGGTTTGAGCATCTCCCAGGGCCTGCGGATCTTCGCATGAACATTCAGCATGCCGCCAGTCATTCCGGTTAGGCCCATTCCCAGAAGCCCGGGAACAAATCCACGCTGGAAACCGTCGCGGGCATGAGTGGCAGCCCGGCATTCCTTCTCCACCCAGCTGGCGCGCCGCCGGTCGCCATAGGCACGTTCGAGATTCTCCCAGGTAAAGGGCTCGTGTTTTTTCAGCAGTTCGATCACGCCCTTGGCCAGCAGCACACCCGTGGTCCAGGCCTCATCCACACCAGCTCCCGCCAGGACATTGGTGGAGCCGGAGCCCTCGCCGATCCGGGCGCAGCCGTTCACCGCCCAGAAAGGTTCGCCGCGCTTGCCCGATTCCTGCAGGCTCTTGGCGCCCCAGGAACGCAGGCGGCCACCCGCGATATGCCGCCAAATCGCCGGATGCCGCATCCAGTGCTGCAGGGTGCGGTAGCCGGTCCGGCAGGGGCTGGGCAGCCACGAAGGCACAAAAACACCCATCGAGGCAATTCTGTCGGGATGCACATAGAAGAAGCCGAAAATATCGGGTTCCGGGAAACCGAAGGTATGGAAAACAGTCCCGGCCGGCAGGGAACAGTACTGCGGCAGCTCCACCACCGCCTTCATGCCCAGCGCCCATTCACGCTGATGATGGCCGTCCGGCAGTCCAAAACGCCGGTCAAGTTCGCGTCCCACCGCGCCCACCGGGCCGTCGCCGACCACGGTCAAGGCCGCGCGCACCTGCATGCCGGGCAAATATCCCGGCCCTGGCGTACCGTCTTTCTCCACGCCCTGATCCGCGAGTTGCACGCCCACAACCGTGTTCTCCTCAATAAGCGGAGCGGCCACCGGCGTCCCCGGCCAGATCTGCACCAGGCCGGTTCCCATCAGCCGCGCCCCCACCCACTGGCAGAACTGCCCCAGGGAGAGCACCAGGCCGTCATCCTTGCTCAAAAAAGGCGGTATCCACGGCAGTTCGAAAGCACTGTCGCGCAGCAGCAACCGCCCGCCCAGTTTGAGCGCCCGATCGGCCGTGCGCAGCAAAGCGCCGCGCCTGCTGGCGCCGTAGGGATCCAGCAGGTAGAACATCTTCTCCTGCGCGACCGGCACCGCCATGGGAATCTCTTCCGCTTTGAAATCCGGAAGCGAGGCGCGGATGCCACGCGCCCTGGTCACCACGCCGGAAACGCCAAAACCGATATCATCCGCCCGCTCGTAGCAGACCACCTGCAGGGGCAGCCCCGGTGCCACCGCGCTGGGCAGCTGTATCTCGCCGGAATCGTTGGTCATCGCCTCGGAGAGCGTTGTGAGAAATCCGGCGGTCGCAGGGCCAAAACCGACACAGGCTATATCAACTTCCATCATGGGATTTTCCATACATCAGCTCC
>JAFZPK010000104.1 GCA_017552515.1 Deltaproteobacteria bacterium
ATTCCGCCGGATGATGCGCGGCGTTTGCTGGCTCTGTGCGGTTCCCGTCGCGTTGAAAAGATCCGCTGCCGTCTGGAGTATGCGGGAAAAATCTGGGAAGTGGACGAGTTTCTGGGAGAAAACGCCGGTCTGGTGCTGGCGGAAATTGAGCTGGAGTGTGAAGGGGAAGAATTTGCGAAACCACCCTGGCTGGCTCTGGAAGTGACTGGCGATCCACGCTACAGCAACGCCGCACTGGCCCTGCTGCCCTTTGGGCGTTGGCGGGAGCGCAAAGGCCTGTCCGCTTCGTCCTGAAACTCTGCGAAAAATTTTTACGTAAAATTTATATAAATTTCTAAGTCATTATCTTTACAATAAAAAATTGGCATCATGTATCTCGATCCATTATCATAAAGCACAGGTTTTCAAGAACGCCACCCTTCGGAGAAAGGAGAGGCGCCATGAAGGGAATACTGACGTTTTGTTTGGTGTTGGGCTTGTGTGCTCCTGTCTGGGCACAGAAGTTGACTGCCTTTCTTGATGAGACAGAACGGCGCGCGGCGGCGGAAACGTTTCAGCACGCTCTGGAAAACAACAAGGATGGAGCGGAAAGTTCCTGGGCCAATCCCGAATGCCATCATTCTGGCGCGGTTACGCCCACGCGCAGCTACATCAACGAGGACAATCTTTCCTGCCGCGAATATATCACGACCATCATGATCGAAGGCGCATCAACGCGCACTGTTGGCTCCGCCTGCCGTAACGGCGACGGAGGCTGGGTCGTCATGGGAGAGCGGACGGAAGTCTCAAGCTCAAATCCGCAACATGTCTACGTCTACCGTGATCCCTACGTCTACGGTTCTTCGGTGTATACCTGTTATGCGCCTGCCTTCTACCCGCACAGGCTTTTCTTCAGCTTCGCCTTTGGAACAGGCGCCTTTTTCTATCCCTACTTTTACGATGGCTGGTGGTATGGCGGGCCGTATTACCACCATCACCACCATCATCATTCGCCCCCTCCGCCCGGTCCGGCACCGCATGGTTCTCATGGCGGTCCCCCTGGCCATGCGCCCGGGCACGGGCCGCATGCCACCGGTGCGCCGCCGCATGGCGGATTTTCCCATATGGGTGCTCCGCATGGCGGGTTCCACCGGGCTGCCCCGCCGGGCGGGCACTTTCATGGCGGGCATTCCGGTCATGGCCCACGCCGCTGAATTCTTGTGAGATTATCAAATATCCGGGGCGGGCAGGGCGTTTGTCCCGGTTTTCTCTGACAGAATGGAAAGGAGACATGAAAAATGGGTATTCTGGATATTCTCAACAACGGCGACTTGCGCGAGAAATTGAAAGACCTGACGGAGCAGGTCAAGTCTTCGGCGCAGGAGATGAACTCCACATCGGGCAACTGGGGCGACAAGTTGAAAAATCTGACGGAGCAGATCAAAAACTCTGCGCAGGAGTTGGGCGAAAGCCTGCCGGGGGATAAGAAGACTAAAGCGCTGGTGGGTGCGGGCGCTTTGGGGGCTCTGCTGGGAGTGATGTTTCCCAAAACGGTCAAGGCTGCGGGACTGGCCGGTGCCGGAGCGGTTGCCTGGTATTTTTACAAAAAATGGGCGGCCCAGAAGAATGCGCAGACATCGGCGGCAAACGGGGAACCCTCGGCCAAGCAGGATTCCCTGGATCTGCAGGATCCTGCCGCCATGCTGCTCTTGCAGGTTATGATCGCTGCTGCTCGTGCCGACGGCCATATTGATGCCGAGGAGCAGTCGCGCATTACCGCTCTGGTGCAGCAGATGTTCCCCGAACAGGATACCGCGTCGCTGCTGAAGCAGCTTGAGACGGCGACCGTGGAGCCGGCGGATATTGCCCGGCAGGTGAACTCCGTGGAGCAGGGCGAGGACGTCTACCGCCTTTCCTGCCTCATCATTGATATTGACGAAGATGCGGAACGCCGCTATATGGACACTTTGGCGCAGGCGCTCAACATTTCGGAGGAGAGAATGCATACGCTGGAAGGCGAAGCCCGGGAGGCTCGTCAGAAACTGGCCGCGCTTTAAAAAGAGTCCGGCTTGAGGAAACGACTGCTCTGTTCTATTTTTGATTGCAATCAATGAAAACATCGTTGTCCTGTTTGTTCGGGACAGCGATGCCGGGAGGAAACTATGGATGGCAGATTTTGGCTGATCGTGGGATGCAAGGCAGTCTTTGCAATAATGCTGATCTACTTTTGCTATGCTCTCTGCATACCGATCCTGGCCATTCTGAAAAGAAACGGGCATGAAAAACCTTGGAAATCTATCCTGAACATCTTCCGTTTCCTCAAGGAAATCAAGGAGATACAAAAGGAACTCAAGAGTGACGAACTGCAAAGCTCCATACGTTTTCTTCAAAATTCCATCATAGTTTCCATCATTTTGATAGTTTGGATTGCTTTTTTTGTGAAGTTTTGATTTTAAGCTGCGACCAGTTCTTTTGGATAAAAAAAGCGGCTCCGGAAGGAGCCGCTTTTTTGTCTTTCACCGTTTTAAGTGTCATTCCAACATCTTCAGGATTTGCTCGGTCTTTTCCTTCAGCAGCTGCGTATTGCCGCGGGTTTCTACATTGAGCCGGATCACCGGTTCGGTATTGGAGAGTCTCAGGTTGAAGC
>JAFZPK010000105.1 GCA_017552515.1 Deltaproteobacteria bacterium
CAGTACATCGCCGTTTTTGAGCGCATCCACCATCTTCTGGACTTCGGGCCCGATGCAGTCGGGGGCAAGCGGCACCTCGCGTCCGAGAAGCTCGCCCAGACGCCGGGCAACCGGCGCCAGCGTATATTTGGCATCAACCTTCCCCTTGGGACGGCCCAGATGGGAGGCCAGAATCAGTTTACCGCCCTGCTGAAGAATGTGTTTGACTGTCTTGAGCGCAGCCACGATGCGGGAGTCGTCGCTGACCTGGCCATCGGCGATGGGCACATTGAAATCGACCCGGCACAGCACCCGTTTTCCGCCGAGATTCACGTCGTTCAGGGTCATCTTGTTGTACATGTTTTTTCTGCCTCCTTCTTTTTTAAGAGTACACCGGAAAAACATGAAAAAAAGCGGGAAAGGTTTTTTAAGTCACTTTCCCGCTTTTTTAAGAATTAGCCGGCGATTCTGATGATCAGATCAACAACTCTGCAGGAATATCCCCATTCGTTGTCGTACCAGGCGAAGACTTTGGCCATGTTGCCATCGATAACGCGGGTGTTGCCGGCGTCAAAGATGGACGAGGCGTCATTGCCGTTGAAGTCGCTGGAGACCAGTGGCAGATCACAGTACTCAAGAATTCCCTTGAGCGGACCGGAGGCGGCCTTCTGCATCGCGGCATTGATCTCCTCGACGGTGGCCGGTTTTTTCAGCTCGGCGACCAGATCCACCAGGGAAACGTTGGGGGTCGGCACACGTACCGCCAGACCGTCAAGCTTGCCCTGCAGATGCGGCAGAACCAGTCCTACCGCCTTGGCTGCGCCGGTGCTGGTGGGAATCATGGAGAGACCGGCGGCGCGGGCGCGGCGCAGATCCTTGTGCGGCAGATCGAGAATGCGCTGATCGTTGGTATAGGCGTGAATGGTGGTGATCAGTCCGCGGACGATGCCAAAGGAATCATCCAGTACTTTCGCGACCGGCGCCAGGCAGTTGGTGGTGCAGGAGGCGTTGGAAATGACAAAATGCTTGGCCGGATCAAAGTCCTTGTCGTTGACGCCGACCACGAAGGTGCCATCGACCTCTTTGCCGGGAGCGGTAATGAGGACCCGTTTGGCGCCGGCGGCCAGATGTTTGGCCGCGTCATCGCGTTTGGTGAACTTGCCGGTGGCTTCAACCACGATCTCCACTCCCAGGTCCTTCCAGGGGAGTTTGGCGGGATCGAGTTCCTTGCTGATGCGGATTCTTTTGCCGTTAACGACGATGGCGTCCTCTTCGGCGCTGATGTCGGCGTTGAAGATGCCATGCACCGAATCGTACTTGAGCAGATGCGCAAGTGTTTTGGCATCGGTCAAATCGTTGATGGCGACGATGTCTATTCCTCCTGTCGCCAAAGCTCTGCGCAGAACCAGCCGCCCGATGCGGCCAAACCCGTTGATCGCGACTTTTGGGGCCATAGCTTTTCCCTTTCCGTATGTGGGGTTAAGAATCGAAGCGACAAAAACGTCCTTCTTCGAAGAAAACTATCACCTTTTTCCGCTATCGTGAATGATAAAATATTTTTTATCTGTTTGTCTTTTGTGACGGGGGCGGATTGGGAAACCGGCGAAGATTGTCCTTTGACCGGCGATATGCTATGACACGACCGTTTTTGCCCGATGGATGCAAAAGCGAAATGTTTTTCAGGACGGTTGAAAGGGGACGGCGCGATTGAGAGTGGCAATGCTGGCAAGCGGCAGTACGGGCAATTCCGCGCTGATCGAGGCGGACGGACGGCGGCTTCTCATCGATGCGGGTCTTTCGGCGCGGGAACTGGCGCGGAGGCTTGCACAGCTGGATGTGGATCCCGCTACCCTCAATGCGGTATTGGTCACTCACGAGCATGACGATCACATCCGGGGCCTCGTGCCCTTTTCCAAGCGCTACGAAGTGCCGGTGTACCTGCATCGGCGCCTGGAAGCGCATCTGGACAGGAAACCGGCGCTTGTACGCGTGTTCGACGAGGACGAGATCCTTGTGGTGGACACGCTGCGGATTGCCCCCTGTCCCCTGACCCACGATGCGGTGGCGCCGGTGGGTTTTGTGGTGGAAAGTCCGGAAGGGAAGGTGGGGCTGGCCACCGATCTGGGGCTGGCGACCCGTCTGGTGGCGGATCGTCTGCAGGAATGCCGGGTGCTGATTCTGGAGAGCAACCACGACGAGATTATGCTGCGTGATGGTCCCTATCCCTGGCATCTGAAGCAGCGAATTAAAAGCCGTCACGGACATCTTTCCAACAACGAGTCAGCGCAACTGCTGGAGCAGCTGCGCTGGAAGGGACTGGAGGCGGTTTTTCTGGCGCATTTGAGCCAGAAGAACAACACGCCCGATCTGGCGATATCCGCCGCAAGCCGGGCGCTTGAAGGTGCGGCCTCTCCGCGTTTGCTCGTCGGTTCGCCGCACGAGGTTCGCAGCTGGGAATCCGGCGGCAAGGATTCCATCCTGTAACGTCCTTCGGCAAGGGGCGGGAAGGCGTTTTTTCGGCAAAAGGGCAGGGGAAATAAAGTGCCTTCATTCAAATTTTCATTTACAGTTACTCATAATACTTTAAGAGACAGGGAGAACGAGTCGTGATTGAACGGTATACCCGCAAGGAAATGGCACACATTTGGGAACCAGAGAACCGCTTTCGGATCTGGCTGCAAATCGAGACACTGGCCTGCGAGGCTCAGGCGCAGCTGGGCGTCATTCCGCCGGAGGCGGCGCGGGCCGTCCGCGAGAAGGGCGCCTTCAATCTGGAGCGCATCGCGGCTATTGAGGCCGAAGTCAAGCATGACGTCATTGCGTTTCTGACCTCGGTCGCGGAATATGTCGGGCCCGAGGCGCGTTTTATCCACCAGGGGATGACCTCTTCCGACGTGCTGGATACCTGTCTTGCGGTGCAGCTGACCCAGGCTGCCGACGAACTGGCCGCCGATCTGCGTCAGTTGCTGGAGGTTATTCGTACGCGCGCCTTCGAGCACAAGTATACGGTCTGCATTGGCCGATCTCACGGCGTGCATGCCGAACCCACGACCTTTGGCCTGAAACTCGCCTCGTGGCATGCGGAGATGGAACGCGCCCTGAAACGCCTGCTCACCGCGCGTGAGGAGGTTGCAACCGGCGCGATTTCCGGCGCGGTGGGCACCTTCGCCCATATCGATCCGCGTGTGGAGGCCTACGTCTGCGAACATCTTGGCCTGCGTCCCGAGCCGGTTTCCACCCAGATCATTCCGCGCGATCGCCATGCGGCGTTCTTCTGCGGACTTGCGGTTATCGCCTCGTCCATCGAGCGGATCGCCGTGGAGATCCGCCATCTGCAGCGCACGGAGGTACTGGAGGCGGAGGAGCAGTTCACAAAGGGCCAGAAAGGCTCCTCGGCCATGCCGCACAAGCGCAATCCCATTTTAAGCGAGAATCTCTGCGGCCTGGCGCGGCTGATACGCTGCCAGGCGATACCGGCGCTGGAGGACGTGGCGCTTTGGCACGAGCGCGACATTTCCCACTCCTCGGTGGAGCGCGGTATCGCTCCCGACGCCACGGTAACGCTCGACTTCGCGCTGCGCCGGCTGAAAGGGCTGATCCAGAATCTGGTGGTCTATCCGGAGCGGATGCAACGCAATCTGGAATTGACCCACGGCCTCTGGTGTTCGCAGCGGGTGCTGCTGGCCCTGACCCAGGCGGGAGTTTCTCGCGAAACCGCCTACCGGATGGTGCAGCGCAACGCCATGCGGGTCTGGGAAGAGGGAAAAGATTTTCTGGGACTGCTGTCGGCCGATACGGAAGTGGTACAGGCTCTGGGCGGCACGGAGGCGGTTTCCGCCCTGTTCGATCTGAATTGTCATCTGGCGCATGTGGATACCATCTTTGCGCGGGTCTTTGGAAAGGAGTGAAAGCCTATGGTCAGCCGGATAGAAGTTGCTCTGAAAAGTGGACTGCGCGATGCGCGCGGCGATCGGGTGAAACGCGATCTGGCGCGCCACTTCGCCATTGATGTGCGTGGTGTGCGCACGCTGGATGTCTACACGCTGGATGCGGAATTTTCCGCGGAGGAGCTTGAGCGGATCGCGCACGGGCCGCTCTGCGATCCGGTGATTCAGGAGGTGGCGATCAATCGTCCGCTGGCCAAAGACTTTGATGTCCTGATGGAAGTTGGTTTCCTGCCCGGCGTGACCGACAACGTGGGGCGCACCGCGCGGGAGGCCATTGCGGAACTGCTGGGCAGGCCGCTGGCTGCGGGCGAGGGTGTGTATACCTCGGTGCAGTATCTGTTTGAAGGCGAACTCTCCGACGAGGAAAAACGCCTGATTGCGGAAGGCTATCTGGCAAACGCGCTGATCCAGCGCTGCCGGATTCTTTCGCGCGCCGAATTTGACGCGGCGGGCGGTGTTGCTCCGCTAGTGCCCAAGGTCATGGTTTCAGCTCTGCCGCAGGCGCAGGTCGTTGAACTGCCCGATGATGATGAAAAGCTTCTGGAATTGAGCCGCCGGCATATGCTGGCGCTGAATCTGGAGGAGATGCGGAAGATCCGCGCCCATTTTGTGTCCCCCGAGGTCAGCGCCGCCCGTGCGGCCAAAGGCCTTCCCGCGCACCCGCTGGATGCCGAACTGGAGGCGCTGGCGCAGACCTGGAGCGAGCACTGCAAGCACAAGATCTTTTCCTCGCGCATCGACTACAGCGATGAACAGGGACACCGCGTCATCGACTCCCTCTTCAAGACCTTTGTGGCGGGAGCGACCGAAACGGTGCGCAGGAACAAGGGCAAAGACGACATCTGCCTTTCGGTGTTCAAAGACAACGCCGGTGTCATCCGCTTTACCGACGACTGGAGCGTGGTGTTCAAGGTGGAGACACACAATTCACCCAGCGCGCTTGATCCCTACGGCGGGGCGCTGACCGGCATCGTCGGCGTCAACCGTGACGCCTTCGGCACCGGACAGGGCGGGGAGCTGCTGTTCAATACCGATGTCTTCTGCTTTGCCTCGCCGTTCCATGAGGAGGAACTGCCGCCGCGTCTGCTGCACCCGCGCCGGATTTTCGAAGGCGTGGTGACCGGCATCGAGCATGGCGGCAACAAGAGCGGCATCCCGACGGTTAACGGTTCCATCGTGTTCCATCCCCGTTTCCTGGGCAAACCGCTGGTCTACTGCGGAACCGGCTCCTTGCTGCCGGCGCGTCTGCATGGGCGTCCGGGACATGAAAAGCGCGCTTTCCCGGGCGATCGGATCGTCATGGTGGGGGGACGTGTCGGCAAGGACGGCATTCATGGCGCCACCTTCTCCTCCGAGGAGCTGCACGAGGGCTCTCCCGCCACCGCCGTGCAGATTGGCGACCCCATCACGCAGCGGCGCATGTTCGATTTTCTGCTGAGGGCGCGTGATGCCGGCCTCTATAATTCGATCACCGACAACGGGGCCGGCGGCCTTTCCTCTTCGGTAGGGGAGATGGCCGAGGAAACCGGCGGCTGCGAACTGCATCTGGAGCGCTGTCCGCTGAAGTACGCCGGCCTGCAGCCCTGGGAGATTCTGGTGTCGGAGGCGCAGGAGCGCATGACGCTGGCGGTGCCGCCCGACCATATCGACGCTTTTTTGGAAATGGCGCGCGCCATGGGCGTGGAGGCCACCGATCTGGGCGAATTTACCGACAGCGGTTTCTTCCACTGCCTCTATGACGGAAAGACGGTCACCTGGCTCGACATGGATTTTCTGCACCACGGAACGCCCCGGCTTGACTTGGAGGCGCGCTGGGAAGCTCCCGCGCTGGAAGAGCCGCGGTTCGGCATGCCCGAGGATCTGACGCCGGCCCTGACGGCGCTTCTCCAGCGGCTCAACATCTGTTCCAAGGAGAGCGTGGTGCGCCGCTACGATCACGAGGTCAAGGCGGGCACGGTGGTGAAGCCCCTGACCGGCGTCGAAAACGACGGGCCTTCCGATGCGGCGGTGCTGCGGCCTCTGGCGGATACCTTTGAGGGACTGGCGGTGGCGCACGGCATCTGCCCGCGCTACAGCGACATCGACGCCCACGCTATGGCCGCCAACGCCGTGGATGAGGCGCTGCGCAACTTTGTCGCCGTGGGCGGCGATATCGATCATGTGGCCGGTCTGGACAACTTCTGCTGGTGCGATCCGGTCGTCAGCGAGCGCAACCCCGACGGCCGTTACAAGCTGGCGCAGCTGGTGCGCGCCGCCGAGGCGCTGCGGGATGCCTGCGTCACCTACGGCGTGCCGCTGATCTCCGGCAAGGATTCCATGAAAAACGATTACCAGATAGGCAAGGAACGCATTTCCATCCCGCCGACCCTGCTCTTCTCTGTCGTCGGCAAGGTGCCGGATGTGCGCCGCGCGCAGACCATGGAGCTCAAGCGCGCGGGTGACAGAGTGGCGCTTCTGGGACGTACCCGCAACGAGCTGGGCGGTTCCGAGTACTACGGCTGGCGGGGATTTTTGGGGCAAAACGTGCCGCGGGTCGATGCGGCCTACAACCGCCAGCTGTTTGCGGCGGTCAACCAGGCGCAGCATCTGGGGCTGCTGGCCTCCTGCCATGATCTCAGCGACGGCGGACTGGGTGTGGCGCTTGCGGAGATTGCCTTCTCGGGCGGTTTGGGCCTGGAGGTGTCGCTGGAAAATCTTGAGGATCTGCGCGACGATCAGCTGCTCTTCTCAGAATCAGCGGGGCGTTTTGTGATAAGCGCGCGCCCTGAAGCGGCAGGCGCCCTGGAAGAACTCTTTGCCCATCTCGACCTGCGCTGGCTGGGCGAGGCGCGGGAAGACGGCGCCTTCATTGTGCGCGGCAGGAACGGCGCGGTGCGGATTGCCAGCGATATCGCCGCGTTGAAGGCGGCATGGCAGGCGCCGCTGGCCCATCTGTAGGCGGCAAGGAAATTTTTAACGATCCATCTGCAAAAGCGAACGGGACGAAAAATTATGTCAAAACATGTGCGGGCAATAGTGGTTTCCGGCAACGGCGTCAACTGCGAGAAGGAGATGGCGCTGGCCTGCCATCTGGGCGGCGCCGAGGAAGTGGATATTGTGCATGTGGCGGATCTGCTGGCCGGAAAGGTTCGGCTTGAGGACTATCATTTTCTCAACTTTCCCGGCGGTTTTCTGGACGGCGACGATCTGGGCAGCGCCAAGGCCGGCGTCAACCGCTGGCGGCACGCGGGAGGCGGCCATCTCTTCGAACAGCTGCGCGCCTTTGTGGACTCCGGAAAACTGGTGCTGGGCGTGTGCAACGGCTTTCAGCTGCTGGTCAAGCTGGGCTTTCTGCCGGCGCTGGATGGCGCCTACGGCGAACAGTGCGCCAGCCTCACCTTTAACGACGGCGGACGTTTCGAGGATCGCTGGTGCTGGCTGAAGGCGGATCCGGAGTCGCCCTGCGTGTTCACCCGCGGACTGGAACGGCTCTACCTGCCGGTGCGCCATGGGGAAGGCAAGTTCGTGACCGATTCGCCAGAAACTTTTGAGCGGATCCAGAAGCTGCATCTGGGCGCGCTGACCTACTGCCGCCCGGAGAGTGACGAACCCACCATGGACTACCCCTTCAATCCCAACGGATCGCTTGGGGCAATTGCCGGCATCTGCGATGCCAGTGGCCGGGTCTTTGGGCTCATGCCGCATCCGGAAGCCTATCTGTGGCGTGAACACCATCCCCGCTGGACGCGCGGCGAAAAGCTCCCCGGAGAGGGAATGGGGGTCTGGCTGTTCCGCAACGCGGTTTCCTATCTGCGGGCGAAACTGTAGGACGGAAAATTGCAAAGCTGCCCGCAGGGCAGAATCCCAACGGACTTGTGA
>JAFZPK010000106.1 GCA_017552515.1 Deltaproteobacteria bacterium
ATCACCTACCATGCCGTGGATGCGGCGCGCTGGCTGCGGAATGGCTGAGACGGGCGAATACGCGCTGGATATTCTCCCTGGCGGTTTGCGGGTTGTGACCGTGGAAATGCCGCATCTGCACCGGGTGGAGATGGGCTGCTACGTGGGGGTGGGAAGCCGCTATGAAACCGCGAAGGAGGCGGGCATTTCCCATTTTCTGGAGCATGCGTTGTTCCGGGGAACGGAGGACTATCCCTCGGGCGTCCTGCTGGACGAGGCCTTCGAACGGGTCGGCGGCGCGGCCAACGCCTGGGTGGATGCCGAAATGACCTGCGTCTTTTCCCGCCTGCATCCGGATTGCCTTGACGAGGCGGTTTCACTCTTTGCCTCGCTTTTGCGGCGGCCTCTTTTGCAGCAGCTGGACGTGGAACGCGCGATTATTCTGGAGGAGGCGCTGGAAGACCGCAACGAGCAGGGGGACATGATCTGCAGCGTCCAGCTGCTGGCGGAACTCTGCTGGCCGGGTCATCCGCTGGCGCTGCCGGTTGTCGGCACTCCTGAAACGATAGCGGCGCTTGGGCGCGACGATCTGCTGCGGCACCATGCCGCGTTCTACACTCCGGGCAATACGCTGGTGACGGTGGTGGGCCGGGTGCAGCGCGAAGCGGTGCTGCGCGCGGTTGAGCGGCATTTCGGCGACTGGCCCTCTGGCCCATCCGTACCCCTGCCGCTTCCCGCGGTTTCCGAAGGAACAGCGGCGTGCTCGTCCTGGGTAAAAAATCCCGATTCCCAGGTGGAAATGCGGCTAGGCTTTGTCGTCCCGGGGCGCGGAACGGCTTGCGGAGCCTCCTTGCGGCTCCTGCGCCAGCTGCTGGTTGGGGGCATGACCTCCCGCCTGATGCGCCGCCTGCGGGAGGATCTGGGGCTGGTCTATACGGTGGACGCCGTGGTGACCCAGTACGCGGATGTCGGGCATTTCGCCGTGACGGCGGCGGTCTCCCCCGACAAGCTGGTGGCGACTTTACAGGAAACACTGGATATCCTTGCGCAGCTGTGCCGTTCCGAAGTTGGCGCGGAAGAGCTGGAACACGCAGCGCGCGGCCTGCTTTTCGATCTGGAGTTCGAGCGGGATCAGGCCGAGGATCTGGCGGCGCGTTACGGCTGGGGATTGATGGCGGGCGATTTGAAGACCATTGCGGTGGAACGCCGGGAGATTGCGGCGGAGACGCCTTCTTCGCTTTTGCAGGCGGCCTGCCGCTTCTTTACCGCGTCCAACCTGCGCTGCGTTGTCGTCGGCCCCTTTCAGGAAAAGGACCGGCGGCGTTGCGAGGAACTGCTGGCCAGCTTCGCTCCGTAAGCCACTTGAAGGAGAGAACCCATGTCCGATGAGACCGTCCGCGAAGATCGGAATGCCACTGTACGGGAAAATCAGAATGCCACAGTGCGTGAAGGGTCGTCTGCCACAGGGACGGGCGGTGTTGGAGCAGGTTCGACTTGCCAGGGCTACCGCGTTGTCCGGCAGTTGCCGGCAAAGGGCAGCGAGGCGGACATCTTCGTCGTGGAGAAGAATGGGACGCAGTACATCCTCAAGCAGTACCGCTACGGCATCAATCCGAAGCGGGATATTTTGCTGACCATCAAGGCTTTAAGTGAAAGCCATCCGCATGAATTCGTCCGTCTTGTCGACGCGGATTTTAATCCCGCAAGCGGGCGCTGGTACGAGATTCAGGAGTATGTGCCAAACGGTTCTCTGCAAAGCCTTATGGCGGATCGCTCCCTGCTCACCGGCGCACAGCGGGCGACTTTCTTCAACGATGTCGCGCGCGAGTTGGCCGACGACCTGCACGCCCTGCACGAGAACAACCTGCTGCATCTCGATCTCAAACCCTCCAATATTCTCCTGCGCTCTGTGCATCCCCTGAATCTGGTGCTGATTGACTTCGGCATTGCGACTTCGCTGGCTTCGGACATGTCGAAGAAATTTACACAGGTGCGCGGCACGCCCATGTACCAGTCCCCGGAATCCTACAGTGGTGGCATGGGGCGTTCAGCCGATTGGTGGGGCCTGGGCATGATCCTGCTGGAGATTGTTGCAGGAATGCATCCTTTCAGGGGGGTAGAGAACAGCGTCATTATAGAATGGGTTCTGACAAAACCGGCACCAATTCCTGAAAATCTGGAGGCCGGACAGAAAGAACTGCTTCGCGGACTTTTGACGCGCGATCCGGAAAAGCGTTGGGGATATGAGCAGGTAGCCCGCTGGCTTGCCGGTGAGCGTGGCATTTTGCAGTATTTTGAAACCGCTCCGTCAGCGCAAACGCAGTCTGAGAAAGGTTCCCTGACACCAATCACCTTCATGGAAGTGCCGTACAGGAATCTGGCTGAGCTGGCTGCCGCTTTTCTGAAGGATGAACTGGCATGGGAAAAGGGCAAGGCACTGTTGATGCGTGGCTATGTCAGACAGTGGCTGAAAAGCAACAAAGATTTTGAGACCATTGTGAGTATTGATGATGATGAGGTGTTGTCCAACACAAAGGATCCCGATGAAAAACTGTTCCGCTTTACGCAGCGTTTTGGCGGCGATATGCCTTTCGCCTTTGGTGGTCATTTGATAACAATTGAAAACCTGCTAATCTTTACTGGAAAAGTGTTGAAGCGCCAGCCGGTGACGGAAATAGAACAAAAAATCGTAGCTTCCATTAAAGATGGAGTATTGCTCTCATGCCTCGATTTTTACAAACAGCGTGGGCAGACGTCAGGGATGCTACAAGAACTAGGACTTGTGCTGGAAAGCCTGAAAGGAAAGCCACAAGAAGATATAGCTGGATTCCTTGATTTTTATTTACATCCTAAAAACTACTATTGTCCTTCTTTGAAAGGTAATACGACGATTGGAAACATTGCGAAATACGTATCTTCATCGTCTAATGTGCCGATAACTGTTGAAGAGCGGAAAAAAATGGAACAGGAGAGAAGGGAACAAGAGAGAAAAAAACAACAGGAGAGGCGCAAACAAGAAAGAATAGATCAACATAAAAGAGAACAGGATAGGCAGGCACTTGATCAACAAAGAAAAGAAGAAACAACGGAGCAACAGATAAAAGAGAAGATAGAAAAAGGAAAAATTATAAGTTCAGAAGAGTGGGATAAAATTAATGGGAGAAAATATAAAGAAGATACTGGTACTGAAAATGTCAAATTGCAAAAAAGAAAAGAACATGCGAGATGTGGACAGGAAAGAAGAGAACAGAAAAGAGAGCAGGAACTGAATCTGAAAGAACTTATGGTAATAAGAAAAGTATATGGATATATAACTGGATATATAAGTGTAGAAGAATGGAAAACAATAAGAAGGAAATATGGAGATAGAAGTCTAGAAGAATGGGGGAAAATACTTAAGGAAGAAACGTTAATTAAGATTGATAAACGTAAACAAGAAGAAAAACGAGAAAACATTAGACTAGGGTGTGTATGTGGATGCCTTATTGTAATTATATTAGCATTATGGTTTTTAATTCATTAATTTGCTTTTTATATAGTTACTTTTATAGTATTATATGGAATACTTTTGATTCTATATATTGAATAAAAACTAGAAAAAGCCATGATAAATATCACAATTTTCCCTCAAAGTTATTAGTGGTAGCTCTTTTGTATAAACCCGTTGGGTTTGTTGCTCTAATAGGTATAGCGATTGTCACAGTGGGGACTGCCGATATTGCCTGATATATTGAAGAACGTCAATAGAACCGCAAAGACGAGGAGTACTCCAAAGAGCGCTAGAGACAATTGAAAAAAAGACTGCCAACGTTAAATGGAAGAGGATCGTCGTGAAGTTGAAATGAACGGGAATTCGCAACTGGCTTTGTGGCACTTGTTTTATGGCAACATGTTGAAGAAAAAGGCCCATGCAAGGCCAGCATCTTCATCGTAAAGATGGGGAAGATATTTTTTTTCGATGAAAGGAATAACCTTATGATTATTGTTACCGGCGGAGCCGGACTTATTGGCAGCGCGGTTGTCTGGCAGCTCAACCGCCTGGGGCGCGACGACATCATCGTGGTCGATCACCTGCGCGACGGTGAAAAGTGGCGCAATCTGGCGCCGCTTCGTTTCCGCGACTACTTCGAGAAGGAAACGTTTTTCGGGTTGTTGGAGCAAAAGCGTTTTCCGCTGGAGGCTGGCCCGCTGGAGGCGGTCATCCATCTGGGCGCCTGCTCTTCCACCACCGAACGCGACGCCTCCTACCTGATCCGGAACAACTTCGAGTGGTCCAAACTGCTGTGTCGCTTCGCACTGGAGCACGGCGCGCGTTTTGTCTACGCCTCCAGCGCCGCCACCTACGGCGAGGGCACGCTGGGCTTCTTCGACAATGACACAGCCTTGCTGCCAAAACTGCGTCCTCTGAACGCCTACGGCTATTCCAAACAGATCTTCGATCTCTGGCTGCTGCGGCAGGGGCTTCTGAACAAGGTGACAGGACTGAAATATTTCAATGTGTTCGGCCCCAACGAACATCACAAGCAGGACATGCGTTCGGTGGTGCTCAAGGCCTTCGGGCAGATCCGCGAGACCGGCGGCATGACGCTTTTCCGCTCGCATCATCCCGATTACGCCGACGGCGAACAGCTGCGCGATTTTGTCTATGTCAAGGATGCCGCCGCCGCGACGGTCTTTTTCATGGAGCATCCGCAGGCCACGGGAATTTTCAACATCGGCGGCGGGGTGGCGCGTTCCTGGAACGATATGGCGCATGCGCTCTTTGCGGCGCTGGAGCTGCCGGAGCGGATTACCTACATCGACATG
>JAFZPK010000107.1 GCA_017552515.1 Deltaproteobacteria bacterium
AAGTAACACACGATGAGCGCGATATCGACAAGACACCCGAACGCCATCCCGGTGGTATATTCACCAGTTTTTTTGCCCTTCGTTTTTTCTTTTTTGTCCATTTCCCGCATCCTCTGTGGGTAGGGTTGCGGACCGCGGTTTCCGCAAGGCCGGCAACTACTTCAGGTACTCTTCCATACTTTTGCTTCCGGGCTTCGAAGAGAATTCCAGCGGCAGCTTGTCGGGGCTTCCCGCGGCCATCGTGCCGAACGTCATCACATCGATATCGGTGCCCGGCGCGAGCCTGACGGACATGGTTCCAGGATTTGCCAGCTGCTCCTTGAGCATGACGCCAAGCTTTTTATAGAAATCGTTCTCCGATGAAGCCAACTGTCCAACCATGGCCGACACCATGGGAAGCAGGTTTGCGGGCTCCATCCCGGACTGTTTGGCGAAAATGTCCAAAATCATGGCGGCAAGACCTGAATCCTCATAGGTGGCGCCGATCGATGCAAGTTTGATCTGGGAAAGCATCTGCGGCATCAGTTCACCGGCCTTGCCAGGCTCTTTCATGGCCTTTGCCACAAGGGCGGGAATATCGCCCAGCATGGAAAGACCCGTATCCAGTTTGCCCAGCCCGTTCAGCTTGATGGAAACATTGGTGTCACTTTCACTCTCTGATGAACTGCCATTCACCTGCATGTCAAGCAGTACACCTTCCGGCGCATGGCGCATGACCATTTCCCTGTACTCACCCAGAACGTTCGCTGCCAGACGCAGCGCATTGATGGAGAAGTCCAGTTTGTACGGCTCATTGTCTATTGCCAGCGACAGGTTCTCAAGCGTGGAGGGCTCATCATTGTTCGACATCCAAACTTTCAGATTCTCAAGCGAAACAAGGGAGAAGGGCGGTTTCCCTCCGTAGAGGTCCGAAAGCATCCTGAAGACGGTTTCGGGATCGTTCCCCTTGCCCGCATCGGAAATGTTTTTCCACAATGCGGCCATTTGGGAGGGTTGTGGAATAACCACTCCGGAAAAGGTGAATTTCTCCAGTGCCCCCGATGTATCGCCGGATGTAAAGGCAATGTCGCGCATCAGCACGTTCGTCTTCCGTGGCTCGCCGTCTGCTCCCGGGGCAGGCACGCCGCCCGGTTCTTCCATGGACTTGACGGTAATGTTCACAGGGGAAGAACCCGGTTTGGAGGACTCGAGCCTGATGGTGATGTTTTCAGACTGGGCACTGTCCAGGCGATAGTTCAGGCTCTCCTCGAAAAAACGTCCCTTGTCTTCCAGCGAAGAGCTTTTCAACAGCACTCCCAGCCGCTGATACCAGCCCTGTACGGTGCAGGATTCCATGCTCAGGACCGTCTTATCTCCGTTTTCTTCGGATGAATCGGTCCAGCCGGAAATGACGGCCTTTTCTGCCAGTCTGGGCAAATCGCCCGGTTCATCGCCAGATTCCAAAAGGGCCTTTTCATCAAAGCCCTCAAGCCGGATCTGTTCGATACGTCCCTTGCGCTGGATATTCCCCTGAGGGCCGGTATATTCCAGACCCGTGATGACCAGCGATTGTTCCTCGGCGGAAAAGGCCACCTTCTCCGCCTTGGCGTGAACAGCGGCCAGGGCGTTTGCAATGGCGGTTTCCACATCCGTGTCCGCGGGGGGAACAGGAGGCACGGGCGAATCGTTGCCGTTGTTCTGGGCGATCTCTCCGCCCTCTCCCTGCACGGGCTGCTGAACATCAGGTGTGGGCGAATCATTGCCGTTGTTCTGGGCAATCTCTCCGCTTCCTCCCGGCACGGGTTGCTGGATATCAGGCGTTGGCAGGATCGGCTCCAGCTCCTTAATGAGGCCGGCAAGAGCGGGGATGGCTTTCAGCTCCGCGAGCAGCGCTTCCTCATCTACGGTGACGTTGGCGCGGATGGCAACAAGATTGTCCTGCAGGCCGCTTTCTAGCACTTCCACGGAAGTGAGGCTGTTGAGCTTGCGGAAAAGAGGGCGCAGCTCCATGGCGTGTTCTTTTGCCTGCTCGGGCGTGATCATGCCGTTCAGGCACTGGCGCAGGGCATTCATGCGGCCGTTTCCCACGGCGGCGGCTTCGGATTGGCCCGTGGCGTTCACTTCATAGATGGTTGCCAGGGTGCTTTGGGGCTGCGCCATGCAGAGCAGGGCGGCTACGGAGAGTGCAAGACAGAGTTTATTGCGCATGGATAGCTCCTTTCGGGTTTGAATCTTCCGCTGGGGCAGGGGGGATTCCCACGCCTTCCCAGTCGTCGTCGCGTCCAGGGTAGAGCATTTTTTCCGTGGTCAGCTTGAGAACGCTGCCATCGGACAGGGTGAAAAGGTTTTGTACGCAGGCCTTGCCCGCGCTTTGGCTCCCGTGGGAGCGGGCCCGGCCTGCGGATGTCAGCGCGGCGATAAACAGTTCCGCAGCGCTGGCGGTGAACTGGTCCTGGACAAGGGAAAGCGGCAGTTCGGCCCACTTCCCCTTTTCCGTGGCAGTGAAGTTTTTGATCGATTTCCGGCTTTTCAGGCGCAGGATCATTTCTCCTTCGGGCAGAAACAGTTTGGCGCATGCCACGCCCGCCTCCATGTTTCCGCCCGTGTTTCCCCGCAGGTCGATGACGCAGCCTTCGTCCTCCGGCAGCTTTTCCAGACAGGATGCCAATTCTTTCTCTGTCTGCCTGGCAAAGCGGAATATGCGCAGGACTGCCGGCGAGATGCGGGTCCTTGCCACTGTCGGGTAATGGGCAGCCGTACGTTTCACCAGGACTATGCGTATGGGGGCATCTTCGCCATGCACTGCAAGAACAACGGTGGAATCGCCTGACCCGCGTATGAGCCGCGCAATGTCGCTCAATGCCATGCCGTGCACGGATTGTCCGTCAACACCCTTGAGAATGTCTCTGTACCGGATGCCCGCGATTTCGGCCGGAGAACCCGGGTTGGGAACGCAGCGCACTCGTTTTTGGCGGTCTTCAAAGATGTCCATGCCTACTCCCGCAGGATGATCTGCCGCAAGGCTTTTCATCACGGCGAGTTCCTGGGCGCTGGTATAGGAAGCGTAGGGGTCGAAACCGCGCAGGCAATCCGTCACGCCGCCGGAGTCCCCCTCCAGAAGAGCCTCCTGCAGAAGGTTTGCATCCCAGTCTTTATCCACAAAGAAAGACCATTTGCGGATGATGTCTTCCATTTCCCGCGCAGGCGGAAGTCTCGCCGGCATGGTACCGAACGATATCCCTGGCCACGCTGCGTACAGCAGCGCGGCGGCAGGGGGCATAAGTCCGAGGAAGGAGCGGCGTGACAGCATGACGGCACTTGAGACGCGGGCGCCTACATGCGGCTCAGAGCATCAGCTTCGGCTTCAAGACGCTTCAGTTCCTCCTGCATGCGGCGGATCTTTGCGGCTTTCTGTGCCTCGCTTTCGCCTGTGGCGGCTGAGACCTTTGCAGTTTTCTGCGTCTTGTTTTTGCCTGTGGCGGCTGTCTGCGTGGCCTGCTCACGGCGTATATTGTCTTTGAGCGACTTGATGTCGGCATTGACCTGGTTCAGATCCCTTTTCTGTGCCGCCACATTGGCCTGCTTCTGATTTTTCTGCTTTTCCAGGGAGGCCGATTCTTCCTGCAGCTGGGCCTTTTCCTCCTGTACCTCCTCGTACCTGGCTTCGCGGTCCTGAATGCGCTGTTCGTAGTTTTTGGGGCTGTAGCCAAAAAGCCCGCCCTGGCGCGGGTCGCCGGTGTTTGCTCCTAGGCATCCGGAGAGAAGCAATGCTCCGCAAACGGCGGAAATGGTGAGCTGTCTTTTCATAGTGGACTCCTTATCAGCATGGCAAGGTTACACGTCCAGGCGCACGGAAATGTTGGCCAGGCGTTTGTTGTAGGCTTTCATGTCCTTGATTTGCTTGTCCAGCTTGGCAATTTCGGCGTCCATCTTCTGCGCATGGCTTGTATTGCCATGAGCCTTGGCCTCGGCGGATGCCTGGCGCCGCTTCTCCACGTCTTTCTGCAGGTTGGCGATATTTTTTTCGGAATCTTTCTGTAGTGCCTGGACTTTTTTGCGTTCCGCGCGCATCTGGTCACGGGTGGCGGCGTTCTTTTTGTACTGTGCCACAAGAGCATTGGACTCCTTGTCAAGCGCGTTGATATCCTGTGCCAGCTTGGTGTTGTACTCGCGGGTCTGTTCATTCAGGTTTTCGGTATCCGCGATGCAGGCGTCCAGCCACTCCTCATGGCTGGCATACTCCGCCTTTTTGTCCGCCACATGCTTGCCGACGAAGAATCCGCTCAGGGCACCTATTCCGGCGCCAATGCCCGCGCCGATCAGTGTGGCCTTGGTGCTGCCGCCGAAAATGGCGCCGATGGCCGCGCCTGCACCCGCGCCGATGCCTGTGCCGAGCAGCGTTCCCTCGGTTTTCGTGCGTTTCCCGTCATCCTGGATGTTGGCGCAGCCCACAAGGCTTGCAGAGAATGTGCATACTACTAGTACGGCCATGAATTTTTTCATTTTCATGAGAATCCTCCTTAAAAATGGTTATCATTGCATTGGTTTCGATCCGTCAGGAGCATAATCCTTGCTCCAGCCGGCGGCATCGAAGCGCCTTTCTTTTTCGTAACGTTTGTAATGCTCTTTCGTGATGGCAAGCTTTTTCGCCTGGGCCGTCAGATCCTTGATCCTTTCCCCTGAGTCTTTGCCGCCATCCTGCTTTTCCTTTTCCAGTTTGGCTTTCAGGTTTTTCTCCTGGTCCGCAAATCCGGCCAGTACCGCGTCCTTGGGCAATTTGGCAAGCTCCCCAAGAATTTCCCCGTAATTTTCCAGTCCAACGCGGACATTGTAGGCAAATTGCTCGCTCCGGCGGCGCAGGTTTTCGGTGGGAGCGGATTTGGTGATTTCGTAGCCGCGCAGGTTGGTGGCCAGGTACATGCCGCGCTCCCCGGCGATCTTCGAGAGTACGCGGGCGGTGTCCTCATCGGCCTGGCGGCGGACTTTCGCCATGTTGCGCAAGGCAGATTCCGTGGCCCCTATCTCCTGCTTGAGCGTTTCCGAGAGCCCGGCCTTTTCCAGTGCTTCGCGGATGCGCGCAAGGCGTTTTAATGCTTCCATTGCGGGCACTTCCTCCTGCTTGTCAACGCTGGAAACGGACAGAGCCGCAGGCATGGTTGCTCCGGCTCCGCTTCGGTGCGTCTTCCAGGCCTCATCCATTTTGGCAATGGCGTTCCGGTCCGTAAGTACCGGAGCGGCAAGCACCAGCCTGAAGCCCATGGTCGCCTTGGCGTTGGCTTTCATGCCTTTCTCGGCGGAGCCGAGGTAGAAGGGCTCTTCCGATCGCAGGGCCGAGATCAT
>JAFZPK010000010.1 GCA_017552515.1 Deltaproteobacteria bacterium
CAACATGTCCAGAAGCAGCGTCAGCGCTCCCAATTTGCGCCCGGCTACACGATAGACATTGGTGGCACCGATATTGCCGCTCCCCTCCTCACGGATATCGCCCCTCCCCGCGAAACGGGTCACAAGCAGACCGAAGGGAATGGCCGCAAGCAGATAACAGGCCACAAGCACCAGAACGAACAAAACTGTTGAATTCATATGAACATTCCCGCCACTTTTTCTCTCTTATTTCTATCTCCCGGTTCGCCAAAGCTGCCGCCGGAAGCTGCAGAGCAAAAAAATTACCTCTGCACTCATTGAAATCCGCCCCGACAAAGACCATTGTATTGTCATGAAGCGGCTTTCGCGTTACACTTGCTCCCGCTTTTTTGGCAAACGGATGAAAAAGTTATTACATAGACCGTGCGGAAAGACAACCGGGCAGTCCTTTCTGCCCCTTTGGATCGTTTTTTTGCCAATGTCAATAATTTTTTCCCCACAAACAACTCCAACATATTGAAAGGAAATGAAAAATGGCTGAAGAAGAGAGATTCCTCCGCAGAAAATGCAACGCGTGCGGCTATTACTGCGTTTTTGAAGTCGTCGAGCGTGAAAAGGGCAAATTCTTCGAAGTATGCACCCACTGCCAGGATTCCGAACCTATCTCGGAAGAGATGATTGACTGCCATATCCAGCAGTGCGAAAACTGGATGGAAAACCAGGGCCGGATGTGGCCTTCCCTGCGTCCCAAACTGGAAAAGCTTGAGCATCCGGGCGACTTTGTCGATCTGTTCGGTTCGGTAGCCAAGGCACAGAAAGCTAAAGAAGAAGCAGAAGCGGCAAAAAAAGGCTAGGATTATTGATTGTGGTTTGAAAAGGAGAAGGCCTGCCAATTTGGGGCCTTCTCCTTTTTTGGAGAAAACACATGGAAAAATGGGTCGTATCCGTTCTGGGTGGTGATCACCCGGGCATTGTGGCGCAAGTGGCTTCCTGCCTCGCCGAATTCGGATGCAATATTGAAGACTGCAACCAGACCATTCTGCAAACTGAATTCGCCGCCATTTTCATCGTCACCGCTCCGGAACATCACACGCTGGCTGCATTGGATGCCCATCTGCAACAGCGCCTGCAGGCGGAAGGGCTGACCGTGCGGACCAAGTCTCTCACCCGCCAGGAAAAAACTTCTTCGGGGGGCGGCATGCCCTTTGTGGTCGCGACCAAAGGCCCGGATCGGGTGGGCATGATTGCCGCTCTGGCAAACGCCATGGCGACGTTGGGTTGCAATATCAACAATTTTCGGGCGATTGCGCGTTCCGGCAACGGAAAGGGCGAACAGATGACCACCATCTTCGAGATCACCTTGCCGGCTCAAGTCGAACTTTCAAGGTTAAAAGCATCTCTCGGAGCGGTGGCGCAACGTTTTGAACTGGAAATTTCCGTTCAGCACAGCGCCATTTTCGCGGCAACCAACCAGATAACGCCGGATATTCCCCGTGAAACCTGAAAAAACAAGGCGTGGCCTTTGTCTCTTCGAAGATTTTTCTGCGGCGGATTTCGTTCCTGCAATCCGTAAATCCCGCAAGATTCAAAAATAAACAATCTCTTGCCAAAAAAGGATGGGCATGTTTAGCGATCGTGAAGTTCTTTCCACTCTGGCGATGGTTCGAGGCGAAAACCTGGATCTGCGAACAGTGACACTGGGCGTCAGCCTGTTCGACTGCTGTGCCAGCGATCCGGAACGCTTTCAGGAGAACATTTTCCGCAAAATCACCCGTCTTGCGGCCCAGCTGGTGCCGGTGTGCAACGAAGCGGAAGAAAAATACGGCGTCCCGATTGTCAACAAGCGGCTTTCGGTGAGTCCCATCGCCGCGGTGGGCGCGGCCTTTGACCCCGCTCAAATGGTCAAAATAGCGCAAACTCTGGACGCAGCCGCGCGGGAAGTGGGTGTAGATTTCGTCGGCGGGTTCGGTGCACTGGTGGAAAAGGGCTGCACACCCGGCGACCGTCATCTGATCGAAGCCCTGCCGGAAGCGCTGGCGACAACAGAGCGGCTCTGCGCTTCGATCAACGTCGCCACGACACGCGCCGGCATCAACATGGATGCGGTCGCCCTGATGGGCGAAACCATCAAGGCAACCGCCAGACGCACTGCCGACCGGGACGGCCTGGGCTGCGCCAAGCTGGTGGTCTTTGCCAACATTCCCCAGGATGTCCCCTTCATGGCCGGTGCCTATCTCGGCATTGGTGAACCGGACGCGGTTATCAATGTCGGCGTCAGCGGACCGGGCGTGGTCAATGAAGCGATCCGGCGCGCCCGCAGCGCCAACAGCGCCATCCGGCTGGACGAGCTGGCGGAACTGGTCAAACGCACCGCCTGCCGGGTTACCCGGGTAGGCGAATTGATCGGCCGCGAAGTGGCCGCGCGCATGAACATACGTTTCGGCATTGTCGATCTGTCGCTGGCGCCAACGCCACGGGTGGGCGACAGTGTCGGCGAGATCTTCAGGAGCCTGGGACTTTCCCGCATCGGCGCGCCCGGATCCACCGCAGCGCTGGCCATGCTCAACGATGCGGTCAAACGGGGCGGAGCTTTTGCCAGCTGCAACGTCGGCGGCCTCAGCGGAGCCTTCATCCCGGTCAGCGAGGATCTGGAGATCTCCGCCGCTGCGGAAGACGGCACCTTGTCACTGGAAAAACTGGAGGCCATGACTTCGGTCTGCTCGGTCGGACTGGATATGATAGCGCTGCCGGGCGATACCGACGCCGCGACCATTTCCGGCATCATTGCGGATGAAATGGCGATTGGTGTGATCAACAAGAAATCGACCGCTGCCCGGCTGATTCCGGTACCGGGCAAAAAAGCGGGCGATCGGGCTTCCTTTGGCGGTCTTTTGGGCAGTGCGATCATCATGCCGGTAAAAAGCGGCTCCTGCACCGATTTTATCCGGCAGGGCGGTCTCATTCCGGCTCCCCTGCAAAGTCTGATCAACTAGAGGGCAAAACCGTTCCCCGAAAATTCGGCAAAGGAAAACATGCCCAAAATGTCAAACCTGCGGCAAGCAATATACGAAGCGCTGCTCATCAGCGCTTTGGGCATCGCGCTGGGGCTTCTGCTCAACCGTCAGCTGCTGTGGAATGTCCTGGCAGATCAAAATGCCGTCATACCGGTTCAGACCGAAACCGACAAGCGGCTGGTGCCGGTGGCTCTGGATGAAACCCGTGAGCTCATTGAAAAAGGCGCTTTTTTAATCGACGCCCGTCCCATCGAGTTCTACCGGGAAGGACATATCGCCGGAGCACTGCCGCTCCCGCTGTCCACACCGGATGGTGACATCAAAGGCTTCCGCAGCCGTGTTCCGGCAAACGCCACAGTGATAGTGTACTGCGATGGCTACGATTGCAACGATTCCAACCTGCTGGGATTGAAACTGCTCGCCGCAGGTTACAGGGAAGTCCTGATCTACGAAGGCGGGTTTTCCGAATGGGAAGAAGAAAATCTGCCGGTTCGCAAAGGAGATACGCCATGACTATCGGTGGATGGCACAGGTTTGCCGGCTGGTTCTGCCGATGTCTGGTAGGAGGGATCTTCTTCTATGCCGGCGCCTTGAAAATGGCCGATGTCATCGTGTTTGCCGGAGAGGTGGCGGCCTATCACCTGATTCCCCACAACTTCACCTATCTGGTGGCAGCGATACTCCCCGGTATTGAAGTTCTGATTGGCGCCCTGTTGCTGCTTGATTGCCGCGTTCGCGGCGCGGCATTTCTTGCGGGAGTTCTCAATTTGATTTTCATCCTCGCGCTCGTTTCCGCGCTGGCCCGGGGACTGAATATCAGTTGCGGGTGCTTTGGCCTGGGGCATGACTCCACCGTTCTCAAAGCCCTGAGCCGCGATCTGGCTCTGATGGTTGCCATCGTGGTGACTTTCCTGAGCGCCTGCATTCCCGAGGCTTCCGTCGAAACGGCCTCCACCGGGACAGCCCTCACTGAAGCGGAAATCGCCCACCCCGGGGAACACAGCGAAACAACCTGAGAAAACATCATGGAAGACTGGCAACAGCAACTGCACAATTCAATTACAGACCTGCAGGCGCTTCAACGGCGTTTCGGCATCGACATCGCGCCGCTGGAGGAGGTCGCTCGCCGTTTTCCTTTCCAGATAACACCACATTTCTGGAAACTGCTTGAAGAACCGGATGATCCGCTTTGGCGGCAATTCATACCGCACCCGGCGGAACTTGCTCCGGACACCCTGCCCGAAGATCCTCTGAACGAGGAGGCGCTTTCGCCAGTTCCCTGCGTGGTGCATCGCTATCCCGACCGTGCGTTGCTGCTGGCAACCGGCCGCTGCGCCAGCTACTGCCGGTTCTGCACCCGAAAGCGCCGTACCGGGCACAGGGCGGCAAGCGAGGAGGAACTGGCAGCGGGCATCGCCTACATAGCCTCCCAACCCGCCATCCGGGATGTGATACTCTCGGGCGGGGATCCCCTGACCCTGCCGGATGAGACACTCTGCGAACTGCTTTCCCGCTTGCGTCATATCCGTCATGTGGAAATCATACGCATTGGCAGCCGAATGCCCGCCACTCTGCCGGAGCGCATCACCGAGCGCCTGTGCCGGATGCTTGCCCGATTTCATCCACTCTTCTTCTGCACGCATTTCAATCATCCCCGCGAACTCACGGAAGAGAGCAAAGAAGCCTGCCGCCGCCTCTGCGAGGCCGGTATTCCCCTGCACAATCAAAGTGTCCTCTTGCGCCACGTCAACGATACGCCGGAAATCATCGCCGAACTGTGCCGCAAACTGCTTACCTTCCGGGTACGGCCCTACTACCTGCATCAAATGGATCTGACCCGCGGCACCGGTCACTTCCGGACAAAACTCGACTGCGGCTTGCATATTATGGCCTCGCTGCGCGGACGGATTTCAGGGCTGGCCATTCCCTGCTACGTGGTGGATCTGCCCGGCGGCCTGGGCAAGGTACCGCTCACACCGCCTTATCTGTTGCACAAAGATGGTCAAACCCTGCTCTACAGCCCCAATGGCAAGGCTGTGCTATACAAGGAAGAGGATATCGGTTAGAATTTTTCTTCTTTTGTACGCCATACCCAAAATGCACAAGTCCAAAACAGGAACCGGACCGCCATGCTTGCCTATCTGCTGAAACGACTGCTCATGATGTTCCCGCTGCTCCTGGGCATCACCTTGGTGACCTTTACCGTGATTCATCTGGCGCCGGGCGAACCCACCGATCTGCAGACCCAGCTCAATCCGGACAGCGGCCCCGAACTTCGTGAAAAGCTGCGGGCCTACTACCATCTGGACGATCCGCTGCATGTCCAGTATCTCTCATGGCTCAAGCGCCTGGCGCAGCTCGACTTCGGCGAATCCTTCTCCCAGGATCACCGGCCGGTGCGTGACAAAATTGTGGAACGCCTGCCCATCACCGTTGCCATCAACCTCCTTTCCATCGCGGTAATTTTGGGTCTTTCCATCCCCATCGGCATCTGGTCGGCGCTCAAGCAGGGGCGGTTCTTCGACCATGCGACCACGCTCCTGGTTTTCATCGGTTTTGCCACGCCCTCCTTCTGGCTGGCGCTTCTGCTGATGGATCTGTTCGGTGTGCAGCTGGGCTGGCTGCCCATCTCCGGACTGCGCACCTTTGGCGCGGAGTACATGGGCGCGGGAGGACAACTGCTTGATCTGGCACGGCATCTGATCCTGCCGGTTTTCATCGCGGCCTTTGGAGGACTTGCGGGCTTTTCACGCTACATGCGCTCCAACATGCTGGAAGTGATCCGCCAGGACTATATCCTGACCGCGCGCGCCAAAGGCCTGCCGGAACGCATCGTTATCGGCAAGCACGCCCTGCGCAACGCCCTGCTGCCGCTCATCACCATTCTGGGATTGTCGGTGCCGGGACTCATCGGCGGCAGCGTCATCTTTGAAACCATCTTCGCAATACCCGGCATGGGCAAATTGTTTTACGACGGCGTCATGATGCGGGATTATCCTCTGATCATGGGGGTTCTGGTTATCGGCGCGGCGCTGACGCTCATCGGCAACCTGCTGGCGGATATCGGCTACGCGCTGGCGGATCCGCGCATCCGGCAGCGCTGAACCACCGCTTTCAAAAAGGAAAAAAGCTTGAAACCGCCGAAGTGCCCGCAGCGAAACATTCCGAAAAAAGGAGAGAAAAAAGCTATGGAATCCGCCCAGTTTCAGGAAGCGTCCCCGGTATTCGCCATCTTTGAGGCGATAAGCGCCATTCCGCGCGGTTCCGGCAACGAAGCCGCCATTGCCGCCTGGTTGCTCGACTTTGCCCATGCAAAGGGCTGGCAGGGGCAGCGCGACGCGGCGGGCAACGTACTGCTGC
>JAFZPK010000108.1 GCA_017552515.1 Deltaproteobacteria bacterium
AAAGACAAAGAGGGGCACACAGCGATGTTTTGGGGAAAATCCCAGAAACCGCCCACTCTGAATCTGTCACTGCTGCTGGCCATGGCGCTGGAGGATTCATTGAACTAGTTCCGACTTGAGCTGACAACACCTTTGCAAAAAGAGGGAACTCCGTTTTGATGGCGGTCTTTGCGAGCCATCGACTGGGCGCTATGCCCACGGAGTTCCCTTTGAATTTACATTCCCATGCGTAAGGGATTTTTGTACTTTGTGGCGATATAGACTTTCACAAAAACAAGGTGCTTTTTTAGTGTTTTCGCTTTGATGGATATGGATTTCCATATCAATGCCCTGAAGGAAGCTTGGATGAAATACGGCGCTCTAGAGATGTTTAAGACGGATCAGAATTGCTAATATTAAAAGCATTGTTTATCATAATAATTCCACAAGGTTTCCAAGAACAGTATGGTAGGAGACGGGTAAGATTTCATTTCATCTGTCAATACGCCAGACGAGATGGAACAGTTTATTCTTGCTTATCAGGAAGCATGGGCCCCTAACATCAATCAATTTCCGATGATTCCCTGGGTGATATCCAATTTTCTTTATATTCTCTTTTCGGGATAGTAATGGCTGAATAGCATGACATCAATTTCCAAAACTCTTTCCAGATGTTAGCAGTACAACGATTGAGGCTGTTCTCGGACAGATAGTGAAGAATGACAAAGTACACAAAGTTGATACTGGAATAAGAACGATATATATAAAGTCATGAACTACGGTGAGAAGCCCGTGGGGTGTTGGTTATAGAAAAAGCATGGAACTCAGAAAACCAACATAATTTTCGATCATTTGATTAGAGCAGCTACAGACTTTTTTCCATGTGGTGTTGTTGTAAAAATTACGGAAGCTTTTCATTTTCAACTTCATGTAAAAAGAGGAGATAACAAATGGCTTATCATGACAAGGTATATGTTTCCATGGATGCTGATAATGACCTGTACTATTACAGGTTAATGCAAGCATGGAAGCAGAATGATAATATGAGGTTTGATTTTCGTGATGCTCATGATATAAACAACATATATGACAAAAGTGAGGAGTCGATAAAGTCAGGTTTACAAGAACGTTTTAGACATACTAAGATTTTTGTTCTTCTTGTAGGTGAACATACAAAATACCTATATAAGTATGTGAGATGGGAAATTGAACAAGCTATCAAACGAGATATACCTTGCATCGTCGTAAATATCAACGGAAAACGTTCTTGTGATAATGATAGATGTCCAGCGCTCATGAGAGATCATCTTGCAATTCACATTAGTTTCAATGCAAAAATCTTACAGTATGCTCTTGAAAATTGGCCTGCATCTGCAGAACGTAAAAAACAATGTGGTAAAAATGGAGCTTATTATTACAATGATGATGTATATAAACAATTGGGTCTTAACATTTAAATATTCTTTGAAACGTCTCATAAAGAATATTTTATCAGTTTTTGCAAAAGCTTTTTCTATCGCAGGAATTTTATTTACTGTTGCAGAAGTAGCAGATAAAGTATTTGAATATCATGGTTTATTTAAAGTATATAAAGATAATTATTGGATAATACTTATTATATTATTTATAATCTCTATTTATAAGCATTGGGATAGTCTGATATTTAAAATTTATATTGCTGGATCTTCAGATGTTTCGATTACTCTTAAAGTTGGAGACGCTCTTAGTAATGAAGGAGCAATAATTATTCCGACAAATACAACTTTTGATACCTGTATGAAAGATGATTTCATCAGCAAGAGTAGTGTCCAAGGACAATACCAAATAAAATTTTTCAAAGATAACTTAGAGAAACTTGATGAGTTGATAAATGATGGTTTAAAAGGAAGAACATCAAGCCAAATAAAGGATGGAAGAAATACCAAACTAGAAAAGTATCCTATTGGTGAGGTAAGTAAAGTAACATGGAGTAAAAAAAGAGCATATTTTTTGGCAGATTCCAATATTAATGAGAGGGGCATTCCTCAAGATGTTACGATTAGTGATCTCACGGATGCTTTGGTAGCCTTATGGGAGACATTGAATATATTGGGTAATATGGAAACATATTCGATTCCATTATTGGGAACAGGGAAAGCAGGAGTGAAAGATGCTTCGAGAGATGATGTTGTAAAACTGATTGCTCTTACATTCTTGGCGGCAACAAAAGAGCATAAGATTACTGAGAATCTTATTATTTGTATCCATCCTTTAGATTTTGAAAAGATTCACTGGGATGATCTGTGTGAGTTTTTAAAGTATCATTGTCAGTTTGTCAATTCTAGACCTATTCAAAATAACAAATCTGGAGAAATTGAAGTGACTCCAAAAGTTGTTGCATTGAAAAGATAGATGACTTCAGAGACCGTTGCTACCATGCTTTCAAGTTGGGCAAGAGTCTATCGGTGATGGTGATAATGGTACTCTCTGAGATTTCCAGCTCATAAATATCCCGCAATGTGATTCCGGATATTCCGGTTACTTATTCCCAAGGCGTATAATAGTTACTTCCTCCATACGTTCAGGAATTTTGGATTTTTAAATATGCCATTATCTCATCGCATATTTGTTTTTGATTTTCACGTCTTTCCGGGCACTTGAGGGCCCAAGATCGGCCAGGATGGAGAGTGTCCCATTTGGAACGCATCTGTTGGTATCGACCGTTCCCGGGATCATGATTACCAAATCCATCAATGAGTTTATTCCAGATGGGCGAGAATTTAGCAATCAACAAGGCTTCTCCCAAAGGTATCCAGATGTCCTCAACGACCAAAAAACGGCAGTAGAAATCTTCTATCTTTAAGTTCTTTGCCAAATTGACACTTTCGGAATGCTCCTTGAGCCGTTTGTACAATGCCTGACTGGGCTCCGAACAAAGGCCAAAATTTCCTTTTCTCGCTCCGGGGGGAACAGCTTTGCCCACATAAATCGGCATAGAAAAACGGTTGTGCTCATTTGCGGTGCTCAAAACCACGTATGGAGCGAAGTCACCAGTATAGTAAATGGCATATATACCCGCTCCTATAAAAGGTTCTAATGCTCCCAACGGATACACTTGTGTTTCCAGCATTGCATCCGCGACATTATTACCCAGATTCATTTTGTCTAATGGATTGTATGGGGAATATTCTATCATAGGGCGGTTCCAGTATTATGCTGTACAAGTTTCTTAAATTCAGTGCCAATTAATTTTTCCGCAACACTTCCCAGGACAATGCGGGCTAGTGTTACCGGAACCGCATTACCGAGTTGACGCATGGTTTCCGTCCATGAACCGTGAAAAACATAAGTATCGGGAAATGCTTGCAAACGAGCGGATTCCCTTACAGTGAAATATCGTGTCTCGCCGGAGGGCATAACTAGCATGTTTTCCCCTCCTGGTACTCCGTGGCCCCCCGCTTTAAGTGTCTTGGCGGGTAAATCCAACGGACTCCCTGTATGTCCTTGATATATGCGGGCGCCATCCTGAAACACATGATTGAAGTGACGTAAGGCGGCATCCTTGTCACGGGGATCGGCAAGCCCCTGTAAAGCGTCCCGCACAGTAGCCCATGGTTTTCCAGACTCTTGTGCAAATAGGGCTCCTGAACGAAGTTTTTCGATACGTTTTGCTGCGCTGGGGGATGATATGGGTGCTCGTTCCGTTCTGCTGATTTTATGTTTGTCCCAATACTCGCCGCTAATGTATTGGCTGTATAGTAAAGCATCATAAGAATGCGTCGCTTCTGGAAAAGACCAGCGCACGCTCAGGTCATGACGAAAACCTACGATGAAAATACGCTCTCGGCGTTGAGGAACACCATAGTCCGCCGCATTTACCACGCGATGAACAACATCATAAGTTAACCCCTGTGCTTTTCCTGAGGTTTTTTCTTTCTCTAAACGTGAGAGATGTTGAAGCCACGTTTCATTTTTGCTGATAGTTAACTCAGGAAAAGTCAGCTGTAAGAGTGTATATTGGAAGTAATTTGCAAAGGTTGTTCTGGTCAGTCCTTTGACGTTTTCCAATACAAAAGCTTTGGGGCGCAATTGACGTATAACTTCAATTGTGGCGGGGAACATATCTCGTTTGTCGCAATATGCCTTGTGCTTTCCACCCAGCGAAAAAGGCTGGCAAGGTGGACCGCCTGCGACAAGATCAACCTTTCCGGGAATGCCGGAAAAATCAAAAAGGCGCACATCATTTTCATATAGCGGCCAGTCCACAACAAGGGGATTTTGGCGTTCTTGGTTTTCTCGGATAGTATCGCACGCCCATTTGTCCCACTCTATGACTGCTAATGGCTCGAAACCCGCTAATGCCGCTCCCAAAGCCAAACCGCCCGCACCCGCAAAAAGTTCAATAGATTTCATATTGTTCATATTGAGTTTTTATGCTCGTCCGTAGTGGTCAGAAATTGTTGAATCATGTTCCGCAAAGGTTCTTCCTTTTTGAGCATACATTCCCAAATTACCAAAACATTCCAACCCATCTTTCGGAGTAACGCTTGATTTCTCAGATCGCGCTCCCGATTACCTTCTAGCTTGGGAAGCCAGAAATCAAGGCGGGATTTGGGTAATCGCTGGCCGTTAAAGCAGTCGTGGCGGTGCCACCAGCATCCATGGACAAAGATAACCGCTTGGTATTTGGGGAGTACAATATCCGGTTTGCCGGGCAAATCGCGCCGATGTAGTCGGAATCTATAGCCCATGCGGTGCAACAGAGAGCGCACTTGCTTTTCCGGCCTGGTGTCACGACTCTTTACTTGGGCCATTGTCCAGCTTCGTTTCGCCGCATCTATAGTATCCATACAATTGTTTTATAACTTGTGGTGAAATGTTCTGCAAGATCACTCAGCCCACTGTTTACAATAGGGAATCTTGCAAAATTAATTGTAGTAAACAATGAGTTCGATACTAGTAAGTATTTAATTTACAAAGTATTGTGGCAGCTCCGAAGCTGCACAATAATCCCCCAGAAAACAAGGTTATCTTTCGTGTCCCGTGTAACATACCGTCTTGCAGCAATGCGGCGGGGCCGGGCTCGGAACGGCCCCACGCGCATTTACTCTGCTAGAACACGCTCAGCGTAATTTCCTCGGTGAAGGGCGCCCGGCTGATGAGCGTGTCCTTCTTCCAGTGGAGGTCGTCACGTTCCGGATAGTCCAGCGTGGTGTGCAGGCCCCGGCTCTCCTTGCGGAACAGCGCGCAACGGATGATCAGTTCGGCCACCGTGGTGATGTTGCGCAGCTCGATGAGGTCGGAGGTCAGCAGGAAATCCCAGTAGTACTCCGTGATCTCCTCGCGGATGTTGTGAACCCGCCGCAGGGCCCGTTTGAGGCGCTTGTCGGAGCGGACAATGCCGACGTAGTTCCACATGCAGCGCCGCACTTCATCCCAGTTGTGCGCGACGATGACCTCCTCGTCGCTGTTGCGCGCATAGCCGTAGTCCCAGGAGCGGATGAAGGGTGCCGGATCGCTGACCTGCGGCAGCAGTTCCTTCGAGCGCTGGGCGGCGCGCCCGCCGTAGACCACGCTTTCCAGCAGACTGTTGCTGGCCAGCCGGTTGGCGCCGTGCAGGCCGGTCCAGGCGCATTCCCCGACGGCAAACAGGTTGGCGAGCGTCGTCTCGCCCCACAGGTCCACCTTGACTCCCCCGCACAGGTAATGCGCGGCGGGAACCACCGGGATCCATTCCTTCGTCATGTCGATGCCGAACTTCAGGCAGGTCTGGTGGATGTTGGGGAAGCGTTCCCGCACAAAGTTGGGATCCTTGTGGGTGATGTCGAGGAAGACGCAGTCCGCGCCCGATTTTTTCATCTCCTGATCGATGGCGCGCGCCACGATGTCGCGCGGCGCCAGATCCTTCAAGGGGTGATAGTCCTCCATGAAGGCGTGGCCGTCCTTCGTGCGCAGGATGGCGCCTTCGCCCCGCACCGCCTCGGAGATCAGGAAGGATTTGGCCTGGGGATGGTAGAGCGTGGTCGGATGGAACTGCATGAACTCCATGTCGGCGATGGTGGCGCCCGCGCGGAAGGCCATGGCGATGCCGTCGCCGGTGGCGATGTCGGGATCGCAGGTGTAGAGGTAGACCTTGCCGGCGCCGCCGGTGGCCAGCACGGTGATCTTCGCGCCGAAGGCCGCCACTTCGCCGGTGGCGATGTTCAGGACATAGGCGCCCAGGCAGCGGTTCGGCCGCGAGGCGCAGGCGGAGGCCTTCTGCTCGGTGATGAGATCGACCGCGATATGGTTTTCATGGACGTTGATGTTGGGATGATTCCGGACGGCTTCCACCAGAGCCCGTTCGATCTCCTTGCCGGTCAGGTCGTCGGCGTGCAGGATGCGGCGCTGGCTGTGCCCGCCTTCGCGGGTCAGGTCGAAGTCGGCGTTCTCGCCGAGGGTGAACTTCACGCCCCAGTCCACCAGGTTGTGGATCGCCTGGGGGGCGCTTTCCACCACCATCTTCACCACCTCCGGGCGGGAAAGATCGCAGCCGGCCCGCATGGTGTCCTCGTAGTGCGAGGCGAAGGAGTCGTTGGCGGAGAGCACGCCGGCGATGCCGCCCTGGGCGCAGGCAGTGGCGGTTTCCGAAATTTCGCGTTTGGTCACCACCGTGACCATGCCGTAATTGGCGACCTGCAGCGCGTAGGAAAGTCCGGCGATGCCGCTGCCGATGACCAGAAAGTCGCTTGCCTGTTTCATATGTTCGCCTCCACAATCGCGATTGACGCAAAACGTTGCGCCCAATGGGCAAAATTTGCTATTTTCCTTGATGAAAAAGGATGTCCAACCGGTCCAAATTATCAATTCAGGCACCGTGAAAGTCAAGTTTCGGGACGGAAGAAGGGTGTTTGATCCGCGTTGGTCCGGAAAACCGCTTGAAGGCAGATCTTTCGGGAGCAGTCACTATGAATCTGAAACGCACCTGGCTTAACTTGCCCAATCTGTTGACACTGGGCCGAATTATCGCCATCCCGGTTCTGGTGGTGCTCCTGCTGTTTGACAACCGGCGCTGCAGTTTCTGGGCGGCGGCGGTTTTTGGATTGGCCGCCTTCACCGACTGGCTGGACGGATATCTGGCCCGCCGCTGGGGCATGGTGACGAATATGGGCAAGTTTCTGGATCCGCTGGCCGACAAGCTGGTGGTTCAGGCCGCCCTGATCATGATGATTCCCCTGGGCCGGGTGCCGGCCTGGGCGGTTTTTGTCATTCTGGCGCGGGAGCTGATGGTTACGGGCCTGCGCTCCATTGCGTCTTCCGAGGGAATCGTGATCGAGGCCAGCACCCTGGGCAAGATGAAGACGATCTTCCAGATGGCCTCCATTCCCGGCCTGCTTCTGCACTACGACTACTACTGGCTGTTTGGTCTGCGCTGGGAGCTGTTCCACGCCAATACGCACAACGTGGGGATCTTTTTCTTCTACGTGGCGCTGTTCCTGACCATATGGTCCGGCGTCGATTACATGTGCAAGTTTTTCCGGGTTATCGCCCGCTGAAAGGGGCCGCGGAAGGGGGGATTCTGCGGAAAAGGGAAGATTTGTGTTTTTTGTGGTTGACGCCGTTCGCGCGGTTTGCTATAAGCTGTCCCCGTCGCGTGATTGAGCGCGGCGGACTTTGCGGGAATAACTCAGTGGTAGAGTGCAACCTTGCCAAGGTTGAAGTCGCGGGTTCGAATCCCGTTTCCCGCTCCATCGTCGGTAAGAGGCCCGGTCATCACATGATCGGGCCTTTTTTCGTTTGTGCGCTATCCTTTCTGTCAAGGAGTCGGACATGTCGCTGGCAATGAGGCTGTGGAACGAGAATCGGGATCTGGCGGAAGCTTCCCTGAACAATCCGTTTGTGCGGGGCATTCTGGATGGTACGCTGGAACGGCGCAAATTCGCCTACTATGTAAGCCAGGACGCCTTTTTCCTGCGGGCCTTCGCGCGCGCCTACGTGATCGCCGGGGCCAAGGCGCAGGAGTGGAGCGATTTCATCCAGCTGCACGAGCTGGCCGCCGGTGTGTTCAACGAGTTGAAACTGCATGGCAAATACGCCGCGAGCTGGGACGTGGATCTGCAGAACGTTCAGCCGGGCGCCGCAACCCGCCGCTATACCGACTTTGTCATGGCGACCGCCTGGGGAGAGGGAACCGGCCTGATTGTGACGGCGCTAACGCCCTGCATGCGGCTCTACTCCTGGCTGGGCCGCGAACTGGCGGCACAGCATCCGGAAGCGCATGTCTACCGCGACTGGATCGATACCTATGCGGCGGACGAGATCGATCAGCTGGCCACCCAGCTGGAAGACATCGTCAACCGCTGCGCGCCGGATGACGCGCGCACCCATGCGGTGTACCGCTATGCCATGGAGTGCGAACGCGACTTTTTCCAGGCGGCCTTTGACCGCTGAGGCGTATATACTGCAGGCCTGTTGATTCGCCGTGCCTTTTCGGGGGGAGCCGAAGCGCTATGAACGGAGAATTGCTCTTTCTTGATGGACAAACCGGAAGCGCCGCCAATATGGACAAGCTGCGGCGCGCCCGGGCGCATCTGCGGAAAGGGGAGAACCGCAAGGCGCAAACTCTGGCGCTGGAAGTGCTGGAGTCCGCGCCGCTGGACGCGGACGCCCTGAGCGTGTTTGCGGTTTCTACCTACAATCTGCGTGATGTCCCGATGGCGACGGCCGTGTTTGAAGAGGCGCTGCTGCTGGATCCCGCCAACACGGGCGCCCACTACTACTATGGTTTTTTACTGGAGCGGCTGGGCAAACGCCAGGAGGCGGCGGAGCACTTTCAAAAGTGCGTCGAGCTGCAGCCGGATTTTCCGGAAGCCTATATCCACCTGGGCGATATCGCCGGTGCCCGGCGCGACGTTCAAGGTGCGCATGACGCCTATGGGGCGGCTTTGGCCCGTTTGCCGGAATGCGATGAAAACTGTTTTCAGCGTGGATACCTGTTCAGCCGCCTGGAGCGCCACGAAGAGGCGATGGAGAGCTTCCGGCGCGCCATCGCCCTGCATATACACGAAGCCGCCAGCCATAGCGGGGTGGGCTGTGTGCTGTCGTCCCTGGGCCGCGACGGGGAAGCGCTGGAACATTTTCAGCGCGCCGCCGTGCTGGAGCCGGGCGACCCCAACTTCCACTACAACAGCGGCCTGTCCTCCTTGCGCCTGAAAAAGTATCAGGACAGCGTTGACTGCTTTGTCCGGGCCCTGGAACTGGATACCATCCTGTGGAACCCGGTGATGGACAACATGCCAAGGCTGGTCAGCCAGGCGCCGCCCGAACTGGTACGGTACCTGCTGGACAAGCTGGAAAAGATCTGCCCGCTGCGGAGCGAGCCGCCCTTTTTCCGGGCGATGCTGATGGTGCGGGAAGGCGCCGATCCGGAGACGGTGCTGCCCTGTGTCGAAGAGAGCCTGAAGCGCGATCCCGGAATGGTTCAGGCCCTGCATCTGAAGGGCAACCTGTTGCGTGATGCCGGACGCTATGTCGATGCGCTGGGCTGTTTCGACGCCATGCTGTCCCAGTCGAAGGACGCGTCATTGGCGCATTATGGCCGCGCGACCGTGCTGGCGCTTTTGGGACGCGATGACGACGCGCTGAAGGCGCTGGAGGAGGTCTCCCATCGCGACCGGAATCTGCTGAATCAGGCACGGGAGGACGCCGCCTTCCGGAATCTGTTGACCAATCCGGTTTTTTGCGGTCTGGTGCAGCCGCGGAAGATCTCCATCAAGGCGGTGACCGTTTCCTGCAAGTAGAAAGTTCCCGCCGCTGTATCCTTTTTCGCGGCGCTGACATCCTGAAAAAACGTGAACCTATGAAGAAAAGTATGATGCTTTGCAGATGGATGCTTGGGTGGTGCATGGCAGTGGCGCTGCTGGGAGGGTTTCCGGCAGCGGCTCCGGCCGCGGTGGAGATCGGCCTGAACGGCAAGGAGCCGCAGCGGCTGAACGAGGTGTACACCTATCAGGGGGCCGCCTATCTGGCGCTGGACGATCTTCTGCCCGCTTTGGGCCTGACCGGCGAGTGGGACTCGGTGGAACATGTCTACAGCATTGCGACGCCGTCCACGACCATCAAGCTGGTGCCGGGCAACATGTATCTGCGGGTGGGGGGACAGGTTGTCGAGATGGTGTGCCCCGCCCGGTTCATTGACGGACGGCTGCGGGTTTCCGAGGAGTTTGTGCGCAAACAGCTGCCGAAACTGGCAAAAGTTTCGCTGGTCTACAACAACCTGAATCCGGTGGAAAAAGACGGGGATGAAGAGGAGGACGACCCAACGGAGCGCATGTTTGCCGAGCTGCTGCGGCACAAGGAATCCCCGTACGAAGAGGATGAGGACCGGGAGAAGATAGTTGCCATCGATCCCGGGCATGGCGGCACCGATTCCGGCACCATCGGCATCCACGGCGTCAAGGAAAAGGCGATCAATCTGGACGTGGCGCAGGCTTTGGCGCGGGAAATCCGGATGAACATGGGCCTGCCGGTGATTTTTACCCGTGACAAGGACTATGCCGCGACCCGCTCCGAGCGCGGGCAGGCGATCGCGCATCAGGGCGCCGATCTGCTGATTGTCCTGCATGCCCAGGTTTCGCAGGGAACGCAGGCCCGTGGGATGACGCTGTTTGTGCGGCCGCAGGAGGCCAGCGGCAGGAGCTGGGGACTGGCGCGCAAGCTGGCGGAAGCTCTGCAGGCGGCCAACCTGCAGGTGAACGGCATCTATGCGGTGCCCTTGCTGCCGCTGAGCGAAGGGGATCTGCCCACGGTCATGGTGGAAATGGGCTACTTGAGCAATATGCAGGACCTGGCCCTGCTTGGCGGATCGGAAATGCCGAACGTCGCCCGGGCCATGATGCAGGGCATCCGAAATTTTGTTGAGCGAAGGTAGACACGGGACTTTTCCGGAAAAAGCGGAAAAGTCTTTTTTTTATGAAAATGATGGAGAATCTTTATGAACCGGGGAATTGTTCTGTTTGACAGGGCGGCGATCCGCCGCATGCTGACCCGCATTGCCCACGAGATTCTGGAAAAGAACCGCGGCACCGACGATCTGGTGGTGTTGGGGATACCCAGGGGGGGCGAAATGGTAGCGGTGGAACTGGCGAAGGTGCTTGAGGATATCGAGAAGGTACCGATCCCCTGCGGCTCCCTCGACATCACCCTCTACCGTGACGATCTCGGCTGGCGGACGATACGGCCGTTGCACAAGACCGAAATGCCGGTATCGCCGGAAAACGGACGGGTGGTGCTGGTGGACGACGTCTTCTTCACCGGCCGCACGGTTCGAGCGGCCCTGGATGCCCTCATGGATCTGGGACGCCCGCGCACTATCCAGCTGGCGGTGCTTATTGACCGGGGCCACCGCGAGTTGCCCATCCGTCCCGACTACGTGGGCCGTGATATTCCCACCGCGCGGGATGAGGATATCTGTGTCGATTTTGATGAAAATGGCCTGGCCAATGCGGTCCGCCTGATCAAACCCCTGAAGGAACAATGACCTATTGAAAACTGGAGGTGGCTTTCCATGCTTTTCAAACATCGACATATTCTTGGCACCCGGCAGCTTTCCGCCGATGATATCACGCTGATTCTGGATACCGCGGAACGTTTCCGGGAAATTAACCTGCGCGAGATCAAAAAGGTGCCGGTTCTGCGGGGCAAAACCGTGATCAATCTGTTCTACGAGGCTTCCACCCGGACACGCACCTCCTTCGAGATCGCGGAAAAACGCCTCTCCGCCGACGCCATCAATATCACCGCTTCCGCCTCGTCGGTGGTCAAGGGGGAAACGCTTGCCGACACCGCCCGCAATCTGGAGGCGATGCGTCCCGATGTGATCGTTGTGCGCCATGCCGCGTCCGGTGCCGCGGAGTATCTGTCCAGGAAGCTTTCCAGCTGCGCGATAATCAACGCCGGTGACGGCGCGCACGAGCATCCCAGCCAGGCCTTGCTGGACGCGCTGACCATCCGCCGCCACAAGGGGCGCGTTGCCGGCCTTGAGGTCGCCATCATTGGCGATATCGCCCACAGCCGGGTGGTCCGCTCCAATCTCTACGCGCTGACCGCCCTGGGCGCGCGGGTGCGGCTGTGCGGACCGGGCACCATGATGCCTTCCGCCATGGAGCAGCTGGGGGCGCGGCTCTGCTGCAGCATGGAAGAGGCGCTGGAGGGCGCGGATGTGGTGATGATGCTGCGTATCCAGCGTGAGCGGCAGGGACGCACGCTTTTGCCATCCTTGCGGGAATACTCGCGTTTTTACGGGTTGGACAACAAAAAACTGCGATTGGCCAAAGCGGATGCGCTGGTGATGCATCCGGGACCGATGAACCGCGGCGTGGAAATTTCCTCGGAAGTGGGGGATGGCGCGCAGAGCGTCATTCTCGATCAGGTGGAAAACGGTGTGGCTGTGCGGATGGCGCTTCTCTATCTGGTGGGGGCGCCGGCCCCGAATGAAGAGGGCTGAGAACAGGGAAGGGGAAAAATCATGGCTTTGCTCATTAAAAACGCCCATGTGATGGATCCGTCGCAGCAGTTGGACGAGCGTTTGGACATTTTGCTGGAAAATGGCGTGGTTGCGCGGCTTGCCCGGGACATCGCCGCGCCGGAGGCGGAGCAGGTGGACGCTTCCGGCCTGATCGCCGCGCCGGGATTGATCGATCTGCATGTGCATCTGCGCGATCCCGGTCATGAGTACAAGGAAACCATTGCTTCCGGCGCCCGTGCCGCCGCGGCGGGCGGTTTTACCGCGGTGGCCTGCATGGCCAATACCCATCCGGTCAACGATACGCTGGCGGTCACCGAGTATATCCTCCAGTGCGCGCGCGCGGCAAACGCGGCCCGTGTCTATCCCATCGGGGCGATTACCCGCGGCCTGGAAGGAATGGTGCTGACGGAAATGGGCGAGTTGTCCGCCGCCGGTTGCGTCGGCTTTTCCGATGACGGCCGCTGGGTGGCCAACGGTGATGTCATGCGGCGCGCGCTGGAGTATGCCAGGCCCTTCGGCGTGCCGCTCCTGAGCCACGCGGAAGATCGCTCCATTACCGCCGATGGCGTCATGAACGACGGGGTGGTCGCCACCGAACTGGGACTGGAAGGGATCCCCTGGGTGGCGGAAGACGCGGCGGTTGCCCGCGATATCATGCTCGCGGCCTTTACCGGGGCGCGTCTGCATATCTGCCACGTTTCCACCGTTGGCGCGGTGGATATGGTTCGCCGGGCCAAGCAGGCGGGCGTCCGGGTGACCTGCGAGGTGACGCCGCATCATTTCACGCTGACCGAGGAGGCGGTGCGCGGCTACAACACCAACGCGCGCATGTCGCCCCCCCTGCGGACGAAGGAAGATGTCGCGGCGGTGCGCAACGCGCTTGCGGAAGGCGTGATCGACGCCATTGCCACCGATCACGCGCCACATCATATTGATGACAAGGATGTGGACTTCAACAGCGCCGTGAATGGCATTGTCGGGCTGGAAACCGCGCTGGGACTGACGCTCAAGCTGGTGGAAGAGGGCTTTTTAAGCCTTGGGCAGGCGATTGAGCGTTTGAGCTGCGGCCCCGCACGGGTGCTCAATATTCCCGGCGGCACGCTGCGGGAGGGCGCGGCTGCCGATGTGGTGCTCTTCGATCCGGAACGGCGCTGGACCGTTGATCCGGAGCGCTTTTACTCCCAAAGCCGCAATACGCCCTTTGCCGGCTGGACTTTGCCCGGTGTGGTGCGCCGGACCATTGTGGCGGGCCGGACGGTCTTCAGGCAGGATTGAGCGCAAAGCGGCGCAAGGGCTCTTGCACCGGAGAAGGTTTCAAGATATTAACGGAGCGGTACAGGGAGATTGCAGATTTTTCCGGAACTGTTGCTGGCAAAGAAAGAGACAAAAGTTATGCAGATAGTGGCGCTTGTTCCCGCACGTTTTGCTTCCACCCGTTTTCCCGGAAAACCGCTTGCCCGGCTTAAGGGCAAGCCGCTTGTCCAGTGGGTCTGCGAGGGAACCGCCCGCTGTTCCCTGGTGAACCGGGTGATTGTCGCAACCGATGACGAACGTATTGCCAAAGCGGTGGCGGACTTTGGCGGGGAAGCGGTTATGACGCGTTCCGATCACCCGTCCGGAACCGATCGGCTGGCCGAGGCCGCCTCCGGTCTTGAGGCCGATCTCGTGGTCAACGTGCAGGGCGATGAACCGCTCATCATGCCCGAAATGATTGAACAGGCGCTGGCGCCGCTGATTGCGGATCCCGCCATTCCCATGGGTACGCTCAGAAATCCGATAAGCGACGAAGCGGATCTGCACAATCCCAACATCGTCAAGGTCGTGACCGACAGGGCCGGTTTCGCCCTCTACTTTTCGCGCGCGCCCATCCCGTGCCGGCGGGAGGGCGGGGAGATCCGGGCCTGGCGCCATGTCGGGCTGTACGTGTACCGGCGGGATTTTTTGCTGAAATTCGCCCGGCTGGCTCCCACGCCGCTGGAAAATCTGGAAAAACTGGAACAGTTGCGCGCTTTGGAGCATGGTTATAAAATCATGGTGGCGGAAACGCCCTTTACCAGCCATGGTGTGGATACGCCGCAGGATCTGGAACGGGTGGCGGCGATGATGGGATGAAGTGATACGTATCCGAGACTGTTGTTATGGGAAATCGCGAGATGAAAACCAAATTTTTGTTTATCACCGGCGGTGTGGTGTCTTCCCTGGGGAAGGGGCTTTCGGCCGCGTCCATAGGCGCCTTGCTGGAGGCCCGTGGCCTGCGGATTGCCATGCAGAAGATGGATCCCTATATCAATGTGGATCCGGGAACCATGAGCCCCTATCAGCATGGAGAGGTTTTTGTCACCGATGATGGCGCGGAAACCGACCTCGACCTGGGCCATTACGAACGTTTCACAACCGCGGCGCTGACCCGCAAATCCAACTTTACCACCGGCCAGGTGTACGATTCGGTTATCCAGAAGGAACGCCGCGGCGTGTATCTGGGCGGGACGGTGCAGGTCATTCCCCACATCACCGACGAGATCAAGAGCAAGATCCTGGAGAATGCCAAGGATGCGGATGTGGCCATCATCGAGGTGGGTGGCACGGTCGGCGATATCGAATCGCTGCCCTTTCTGGAGGCGATCCGCCAGTTCCGGGCCGATCGCGGCGCGGAGAACGTGCTCTACATCCATCTGACGCTGGTGCCCTATATTGCCACGGCCGGCGAGCTGAAAACCAAGCCGACCCAGCACAGTGTCAAGGAACTGAGCAGCATCGGCATCCAGCCGGATATCCTGCTGTGCCGCTGCGACCGCGAAATTCCTCCGGACATGAAGCGCAAGATCGCGCTGTTCTGCAACGTGACCGAAGAGGCGGTCATTACGGCGCAGGATGTTCCCTGCATCTACGAAATGCCGATCCGCTTTCACAAGGAGGGGCTGGACGAGCGCATCGCCGAATACCTCAACATCTGGACCAAGGAACCGGATCTTTCGCCCTGGGAGCGCATTGTCAAGCGGGTGGTGGAGCCGGCCGCCCAGGTGCGGATCGCCATCGTCGGCAAGTATGTGGAACTGACCGAAAGCTATAAATCGCTCAACGAGGCGCTGACGCATGGCGGCATTGCCAACAACTGCCGCGTGTTGCTGAAATTTATCGATTCCGAATCGATCGAGCGGCATGGGGTGGGCGACGTGTTCGCCGATGCCGATGGCATCCTGGTACCGGGAGGTTTCGGAGAACGCGGCAGCGAAGGCAAGATCGAGGCGATTCGCTTTGCCCGTGAAAACCGGATCCCGTTTTTCGGGATCTGTCTGGGCATGCAGATGGCGGTCGTGGAATTCGCCCGCCATGTGTGCAATCTGAGCGACGTCCATTCCACGGAGTTCCACAAGGATGCCGAAAATCCGGTTATCGATCTCATGGAGAACCAGCGCCAGGTCCGGCGCAAGGGCGGCACCATGCGGCTGGGAGCCTATCTGTGCACACTGCTGGAGAAAACCCTGGCGCGGCGTATCTATGGGCAGCAGGAGGTTTTCGAACGCCATCGTCATCGCTACGAGGTCAACAACGCCTACCGGGAGACGCTGGAACAGCAGGGCCTGAAGGTGTCGGGCATCAACGCCGACTACGATCTGGTGGAAGTCATCGAGCTGCCCTCCCATCCCTGGTTCATCGGCTGCCAGTTTCATCCGGAATTCCGTTCCCGTCCGATGGAGCCGCATCCGCTGTTTGAATCCTTTATCGGCGCCTGCTTGAAGTGGCAGGAGGAAAACCGTTCCTGAAACGGGGCAGAGAGGCTTTTTGAGAAAGACGCTTCCGCATGAAAGGAAAATCCCCATGAGTGACGACGCTGCGAAAAAAAACGCTCCCGAAACGGGGCGGACAGACTTTGGGGGGAAGGCATTGCCTCGGGAAGGGGAAAATCCCAGGAGTGACAAGATTCTGAAGAGCGCCCGCAAGGTGCTGCGTATAGAAGCCGAGGCCCTGGAGGCCCTGCCTGCGCGGCTGGATGGCGAATTTGTCCGGGCGGTGGAGATGATTCTTGCCTGCCGCGGGCGGGTGGTGGTGAGCGGCATGGGCAAATCCGGGCTGGTGGGGCACAAGATTGCCGCGACGCTGGCCTCCACGGGGACCCCCGCCTTTTTCATGCATCCCGCGGAAGGCATTCATGGCGATTTGGGCATGCTCATGCGGGGGGATGTGATCCTGGCGATCTCCTATTCCGGGGCAACCGAGGAAGTGCTGCACATTCTGCCGGTGATCAAGCGCATGGGGCTCCCGTTGATCGTGATGAGCGGCAATCCGGACAGCGATCTGGCGAAGCAGGGGGATGCCTTCCTCAGTATTGCGGTCGAAAAGGAAGCCTGCCCATTGGGCTTGGCGCCGACCGCCAGTACGACGGCCACCCTGGCTCTGGGCGACGCTTTGGCCCTCGCCCTGTTGCAGCGGCGTGGATTCAAGGAGGAAGATTTCGCGTTTCTTCATCCCGGCGGAAGCCTGGGGAAACGCCTGCTGGCGCTGGTCGCGGATTTCATGCACGAGGGCAGGGAAATTCCGCTGGTTGAGGAAAAGACGCCTCTCAAGGTGACGCTGTTCGAAATAACCAGCAAACAGCTTGGAATCACCGGGGTAACGAACGAAAACGGCGAACTGGTGGGCGTCTTCTCCGACGGCGATCTGCGGCGGGCCCTGGAGAAGGGCTTCGACATCCTGAATCATCCGGTGAGCGAGGTTATGACGCATAATCCCAAGAGGATTCTCAGGACCAATTTGGCGGCGGCGGCGCTGCGCCTGATGGAAAAGCATTCCATTACCTCGCTGTTCGTGTTCGATAGTGAGGAAAGCCGGATTCCGGTGGGGATTATTCATATTCACGATCTGATGAAGGCGGGAGTGGTGTGATGCGGGAGGCATTGCGGGAAAGGCTGGCGAAGATCCGGCTGCTGCTTTTGGATGTGGATGGCGTTTTGACCGACGGCCGCATCTACTTTGCCGACAACGGGATGGAGAGCAAGGCCTTTTACGCCCGGGACGGACACGGCATCAAACTGTTGCTGCGCTCCGGGATACGGGTCGGCCTGCTGACCGGTCGCAGTTCGCACCTGGTTGAACTACGG
>JAFZPK010000109.1 GCA_017552515.1 Deltaproteobacteria bacterium
AAAGAACGGCAGAAGCGTCTTGCACACTTTCTGCCGTTCCTTTTTTAACGGGAATTCTTGAAGCGGTGCGTTTATCGCCCGAATTCCCAGCTCAGGTTGTCAATGGCGTCAATCACCATACCGGTACCGTTGGCGATCATCAGGATATCTTCGGCCACCCGTACAAAGCTGTGATTGGATGGAGCCGGTCCCAGTTCCTGCACAACGGCCGGCGGCACTTCGTAGACAACAACGTCGGCCGGCAATGGACGTCCAATTGCCCATCTTCTTGGCCCGGGGGCGACGCATCTGTATCCGTCACGGAAAAGGCCAGGAGGACAGTGCCGTCCGCCGGCATAGAAGTCCCGTGCGTAGTAGTCGTGAATGGCGTTTCGCCTGGCATGGTGAAAATGAGGATGCCCATGAGGACCAGGACCTTTCCGGTAACCGGGAGGAGGACCGGGACGGTGATGCGGACCGGGACCTTTCCGATAACCGGGAGGAGGACCAGGACGATGAGGCGAATTGGGGCCTCCCCGGTAGCTGGGTGCAGGACCGGGACGGTGATGCGGGCCGGAACCTTCCCGATAGCCGGGGGCTGGACCGGGGCGGTGTGAAGCGGGAGCGCCCCCGTAACCGGGAGGCGGTCCGCCCGGACCCGGGCCCGGGGGCGCTGCCCAAAGCGGCGCCGCTATCAGCAGCATGGACATCCAGAGAAGCGCTTTTTTCATTTTCATGATCTCTTTCCTTTCAATAGGAGAATGCTTGCCCCCTGGGAATTCGTTGGCGGGCTATGCACCTGTTCCTTTTTTTGGTTAGCGACGGTATGACTCTCTGTTAGTAGCGGTATGGCCCTCTGTGGTAGTAGGACGGCCCGGGACGGCGGTATGGCCCTCTGTGGTAGTGGGACGGTCCGGGACGGTGGTGCGGCCCTCTGTGGTAGTAGGACGGCCCGGAACGGTGGTGCGGCCCTCTGTGGTAGTAGGACGGCCCGGAACGGTGATGCGGCCCTCTGTGATAGTGGGACGGCCCGGGACGGTGTTGTGCCCCTATGTAGTTGTGAGACGGTCCGGGACGATGGTATGACCCTCTGTAACCGGGCGATGTTCTGTGGTGATAATGCGAGCCGGAAGCTCTGTAACCCGGAGACGCAGCCCAAAGCGGTGCCGCTATGAGCAGGATGGAGATCAAGAGAAGCGCTTTTTTCATGATTTTTTCCTTTCTGTCAGGGGTTTGTTTCCGCGTGATCGGTATCACCCTTCAATGATGCATTCCGGTCGGTGTCAGCGCCCGAATTCCCAGTCCAGATTATCGATGGCATCCACAACCATGCCGGTTCCGGTGGCTATCAGGAGGATATCCTGGGCGACCCGCACAAACTTGTGATTGGCCGGGGGTGGTCCCAGCTGCCGTGCCACCGCCGGCGGCAACTCGTAATAGATGACCTTGCGCGGCAGGGGTTTCCCTACGGCCCATTGGCGTGGGGCCGTGGAGACACAGTGGTTGCCCCGGTTTTGGAGACCTGGCGGACAACGGTGTTTCCGCTGGAAGTCGTTGGCATAGTAGGTATGAATGATGGTGCTGTCGTTCTTGACAAAATGCAGGCCATGCTCCTTGGGTTTGCGTGATGTTGAAACATTTTTTTGGATTCCGGCGCGCGGCGCTTTCTGCCGCTGATGCACCGCCGGGGAACGCCGGGAAGGCCCGTCGTTACGCGGGGCGCGTGGGGCGGCCACAGCGGTTTCCGTTATGCCCCAGATCATCAGCAACACAAGCATCCATTTCGTTTTCATATTTTTCATCTCCTCGTGTTGGTTGTGTGCCCGTTTGGTTGCGGCTTGGCGGTTTGTTCAGCGCTTTTATTTTCGATGTGCATAATAAACGAAAATCGGCAAATGCTTTGTCAAAAACTGTAAGGATTGATGAAAAAATGCCGGTTTTGAGGAGGAAAATTAAAGTTGTTACACTATTGGATGTCTCTTCCGGATGCGAAGGGGCCGGGAAGAGCATCTTCCCGGCCCCTTTTTGTCGACGAGACGTGTTTTGAGTTTTGGGCTCAGGCCTTCCCGGCACTTCCCAGAACCGCTTCGTTTTTGTGCTTGATCAGGGCTATGAGTTCTTCGCGGGCGGCGCCGAGATACTTGCGCGGATCGAATTCATTCGGATGCTGGGCAAGATATTCCCGCACCTTGGCCGTTACCGCCAGGCGACCGTCGGAATCGATATTGATCTTGCAAACCGCGCTGGCCGCGGCCTTTCTGAGCTGTTCTTCCGGGATGCCGACAGCGCCCTCCATTTTGCCGCCATACTGGTTGATCAGGGTAACATAGCTTTGAATGACACTGGATGCGCCGTGCAGCACGATGGGAAAGCGCGGCAGACGTTTTTCCACTTCGGCCAGAATGTCGAATCGCAGAGAGGGCGGCGCCTGGCCCGCCTTCAGTTTGAACTTGTAGGCGCCGTGACTGGTACCGATGGAAATGGCCAGTGAATCCACTCCGGTTTTGGTGACGAAGTCCTCCACTTCCTCCGGACGGGTGTAGGAGGAGTTTTCCGCCGAAACTTCGTCCTCAATACCGGCCAGCACGCCCAGTTCGCCTTCTACCGAGACATCAAACTGATGGGCGAAATCGACCACCTTGCGGGTGAGCGCAATATTTTCCTCATAGGGCAGATGCGAACCGTCAATCATGACAGATGAAAAACCGGATTCCACGCAGGATTGACAGAGCTCGAAAGAATCGCCGTGATCCAGATGCAGTGTGATGGGAATGTTGGAGCCCATTTCCCGCGCCATTTCCACCGCTCCCAGCGCCATGCAGCGCAGCATGACGCTGTTGGCGTAGTTGCGGGCTCCCTTGCTGATCTGGAGAATGACCGGCGAATTTGTCTGCGCGCAGGCCGTGACAATTGCCTGCAGCTGTTCAAGATTGTTGAAATTGTAGGCCGGAATGGCATAGCCACCGTCCACGGCCTTTGAAAACATTTCTTTCGTGTTGACCAGTCCCAGTTCGGAGTAATGCACTTTTTTGCTCATCGTTTCTCTCCTTGCATGTAAAGGATTAAAGGTACGCCGCTTGCCCTGTTACGCAAAGGTTTCGGCCTGCCTGAAGGGCAGGCCCTGACGATCTTTTGCGGAAAGCAGCGGCGGCGTTTCCAGTGGCCAGTCAATTTTGAGATCGTCGTCGTTCCAGATGATGCAGCGCTCGTGTTCGGGAGCATAGAAGTCGGTGGCTTTGTAGAGCAGTTCCGCGCTTTCCGAAAGTGTCACAAAGCCATGCGCAAACCCTTCGGGAATCCAGAGCTGGCGCTTGTTTTCCGCCGAAAGCCGCACTGCCGTCCAGCGGCCGAAAAAAGGTGAGGAACGGCGCAGGTCCACGGCGACATCAAAGATCTCTCCCACCGCGCAGCGCAGAAGTTTTCCCTGCGGCTGCCGGATCTGGTAGTGCAGGCCGCGCAGCACGCCGTGTGCCGATCGGGAGTGGTTGTCCTGCACGAAGTTGGGCGTTAGCCCCGTGAGCTGTTTGAAAACGCGCGCATTGAAACTTTCGAAGAAGAAACCGCGTTCGTCCCCGAAAACCTGCGGCTCCAGAATCACCACGCCCGGAAGAGCGGTTGCAACAGCGTTCATGGTCAAGTTCTCCTCTTTGTCAGGAATGATGCGCGTTTGTTTTCAGCCGCGAAAAGAAGTTCCCTCATTCGCGATGGCCTGAAGATAGTCGCGATAGGCGGATTTGGGAAGCCTTGTTATTTCCTTTGCGAAAGTTTCGGCATCCAGCCAGCCTTTGCGCAGGGCAATCTCTTCCAGACAGGCGATCTTTGTTCCCTGGCGTTTTTCCAGCATGTAGATGAATTGTCCGGCTTCGATGAGGCTTTCCGGTGTGCCGGTATCCAGCCAGGCGATGCCGCGCCCCAATTTCTGCACCATCAGCTCGCCCCGGCGCAGATACTCGAGGTTGACGTCCGTAATCTCCAGTTCACCCCGTGCCGACGGCCTGAGATTGCGCACGATGTCCACCACCTTGTGATCGTAGAGGTAGAGCCCCGGTACCGCGTAGGATGACTGGGGATGAACGGGTTTTTCCTCCAGAGACAGGGCCTTGCCCTGCTCGTCGAAGGAGATGACGCCGTAGCGTTCGGGATCGTTCACCGGATAGCCGAAGATCCAGGCACCGGAAGTAAATTCGGCGGCAATGCGATCCAGCTTCATCTTTCCGTAAAAGAGATTGTCGCCCAAAATAAGGCAGACCGGATCCCCCGCGATGAACTCCTCCCCCACCAGAAAGGCCTGGGCAATGCCTCCGGGCCGTGGCTGAACGGCGTAACGCAGGCGGATGCCCAGCCGTGCCCCATCGCCCAAAAGCGCCTCGAAACGTGGCGTATCCGCCGGTGTGGAAATGATCAGCAGGTCATTCATTCCCGCCATCATCAGCGTCGCCAGAGGATAGTAGATCATTGGTTTGTCATAGATCGGCTGCAGCTGTTTGCTGGCGACCAGCGTCATGGGATAGAGCCGTGTTCCGGCGCCGCCCGCCAGAATGATGCCCTTGTGAATCGCCATAACCACTCCTTTCGCTTTTTGCCTGCTCTTTCGATACGCTACATGCGGTGAGTTTCATCCGGGCATGCGCCTTCCGTTTTGCCGAAACGCCAATCCAGATAGCGCGCCAGAGCATCCTGCCAGGAGGGCACCGCTTTTCGCGTTGCCATGCGGTATTTCTCCTTGGAAAGCAACGAGTAGGCGGGGCGCGGCGCGGGAAGGGGATATTCGCAGGTTGCAATGGGCAGGATTCGCCGCACCTTGAGCCGCGCGTCCCGGGCCTGCGCGCCGGCGATGATTTCCGTGGCGAAGGCATGCCAACTGCAGGCCCCTTCGTTGGAAAAGTGGTACATGCCATAATGGCCGCTTTCCAGAAGCCACAGTATCGCTTGCGCCAGATCGTCGGTCAAGGTCGGCGAACCGAGCTGATCGGCCACCACACGCAGCTCCTCGCGTTCGGAGGCAAGCCTGAGCATCGTTTCCACAAAGTTGGGCCCCCCTTCGCCGTAGAGCCAGCTGGTGCGTACGATCAGAAAGCGCTTCAGTCCGCTGGTCAGGATGGCCTGTTCACCTGCCAGTTTGGAGCGGCCGTAGGCCGAACGCGGCCCGGTGGCATCCTCTTCGCGATAGGGATTTTGCCTGTCTCCCGCAAAGACGTAATCGCTGGAAATATGAACCAGTGTTGCTTCGTGCCGCTGTGCCCACGTTGCCAGCAGTCCTGGACCCGAGCCGTTGATCTGCATGGCCAGAGCCTCTTCGCTTTCGCAGCGGTCGACGGCGGTATGGGCGGCGCAGTTGATGACGAGTTCCGGGCTATGCACTTCAAGTGCCGCTTCCACAGTTTCCGGTCGGCAAAAGTCGATATCGGGCCGATCCAGCACGCTCACCGTCCCATCCTTCGGCAACAGTTGCTTCATCTTTTGTCCCAGCATGCCGTTGCAGCCCAGAAGCAGCGTTTTCATGACAGACGCTCCCCGTACATGGACTGGTAGTAGTCGCGGTAGGAACCGTCCAGTACCGCTTGCAGCCAGCCGTCATGTTTCAGATACCATGCCACGGTCCGGCGCAGGCCCTCCCGGAAGGTGGTTTGCGGTTCCCAGCCCAGTTCTCTCCGGATCTTGGTGGCGTCAATGGCATAGCGCCGGTCGTGGCCGGGACGATCCGTGACGAAACGGATCAGCGAGGTTCTCGGCGCGCCGGAGGGCAGGGGCCCGGCCAGTTCATCCAGCAGATTGCAGATGGATGTCACAATGTCGATGTTGGCCTGCTCGTTGTTGCCGCCGATATTGTAGGTCTGTCCCGGAATGCCTTTTTCCAGAACGGTGCGCAGCGCGCGGCAGTGATCCTCCACGTAGAGCCAGTCGCGCACGTTGCGGCCGTCGCCGTAAACCGGCAGGTCCTTTCCATGCAAAGCGTTGTTGATGATCAGCGGCATCAACTTTTCCGGAAACTGGAAGGGACCGTAGTTGTTGGAGCAGTTGGTGATCAGCACGGGCAGACCGTAGGTGTGGAAACTGGCGGCGGCCAGATGATCCGAGGCGGCCTTGCTGGCGGAATAGGGAGAACGGGGCGCGTAGGCGGTTTCCTCGGTGAAACGGCCGGTTTCGCCCAGCGATCCGTAGACTTCATCGGTACTAACATGAAGGAAGCGGCGCTGGGCCGTCTCTTTTCCCCAAGCGGCACGGGCCGCCTCCAGCAGGGTGAAAGTGCCGACAATATTGGTCTGCACAAAGTCGCCCGGGCCGACAATGCTGCGATCCACGTGGGATTCGGCGGCAAAGTGGACGATTGCGTCGGGCTGCGTTTCCTCGAAAAGGCCGCGGACCAGAGCGGTGTCGGTGATGTCGCCTTTCACGAAGCGGTAACGGGGATCGCTGGCCACATCCGCGAGGTTTGCGAGGTTTCCCGCATAGGTCAGCTTGTCCAGATTGACGAGATTTTCGGCAAGATGATGATTTAAGGCGAAACGTACGAAGTTGGAACCGATGAAACCGCATCCTCCCGTTACCAACAACGTTTTCAGCATGGACTGTTCTCCTTTGTTTCATGATGATCGCGAAGGGGAAGGCGTGAGAAACGTTTCCCGAGGGATTCTTCCATGGTACGTTGTGTTGCCTTGCAACTCAATCAAGAAATGTATCCCTTTTCACAAAGGATGGAGTGATGGACGCTATTGCCTGGAGGTGGAGTACCATTCCCGGATAAAAAGGCGCAGTATCTCCTTGAAACGAGTGCGCGCCTTTTGTCTTTTCTCCTGAGAGATTTTTCAGGCGTTGCGTTTTTCCTGCTGTTCCTCCTCGGTTTTGCAGTCGATGCAGAGCGTGGTGACAGGCCGGGCGCGCAGACGTTCCAGCCCGATCTCTTCACCGCAGGATTCGCAGATGCCAAATTCGCCGTCATCAATGCGTTTGAGCGCTTCCTTGATCTTCATGATGAGTTTGCGCTCCCGCTCGCGAATGCGCAGTTCAAAGTTGCGGTTCGATTCCATTTCGGCGCGGTCGGTTGGATCGGCAAAGACATTTTTCTGGGTGGACATTTCGGTGACCGTCTTTTCCGCGCCGTTGAGCAGCTCCTGCATCTGTTTTTCCAGCAGTTCGCGAAATTCGTTCAGTTGCTCTTTGGTCATGTTTTCTCCCTTTTGATTAATCTGCACAATTGTGGATGAGGTCCATCAATGCCCTGCCGCCAGCCATAGCCGCAACAGCAGTGCCACGGCAAGCAGCGCCGCCATCAATCCCAGGAAGAGGTGATCGCGGGAGATATCCGGCAGAAGGGCAGTTTCGCGGGTGTTTTCGGTGCGAATCACTTCGGTGGGCAGGCGGCTGTCCAGCAGGGCGAGCAGTTCGGCCATCCGGGTATAGTTGTTGGTAAAGATGAATGTCTGTTTGTTGCGGGCAGTGAGAACAAAGAAGACCCGTTTGCCGACGGAGAAAGCATCAAAGTTGGTTATGTCGGCAAAGCGCATCGTGGTGTTGCCGATGGGACGGATACGGGTGATGCTCTCATCGGAGATGATGATTCGCTGCGCCTTCAGGAAAGCCGCCAGCAGTATGAACACCAGCGACAGCGGCAACTGAACCGCGACGATCCAGGAAAAGCCTGTCTGGTACCAGATAACGCCCGGCAACAGGATGGCCAGCAGCGCGCAGAGCGCGGCCGAGAACAGCAATTCGGGACGGATGGAAAAGGTCTGCATGGGCATGTCTCCTTGTTGGTCAACGAAAGAGCGATGACGATATTCTCTCGGAAATTAAACAGTATAGCAAAAAGAACCCTTATCCTTAAAACAGTTTTTCCAGCAGTTCTCCAACGCTGTTCACGGCCACCAGTTCCATGGCCCTGGGACGGGCGGCAAGTTTGCGCGCATTGCCAGCCGGCAGCAGGCAGCGCTTGAAGCCCAGACGCTCCGCTTCGTTCAGGCGTATGTCCGGATGTGATACCGCACGGACTTCACCGGCCAGCCCGACTTCGCCGAAAACCAGGGTCTGCGGCGCCACCGGCCGGTTCAAATGGCTGGAAAGCAGCGCCGCCACCACGCCCAGATCCGGGGCCGGTTCATTCAGACGCACGCCCCCGGCCACATTGACGAAAACATCCTGCCCCATCAGTGGAATTCCCGCCTTTTTTTCCAGTACGGCGATCAGCAGCGCGACCCGCTTGTGGTCGATACCGATGGTGGAGCGCTGCGGCGTGCCGAAGGAGGCTCCCGATACCAGCGCCTGCAACTCCACCAGAATGGGGCGCGTGCCTTCCAGTGCCGGAGTTACCACGCTGCCCGGGCTGCCCTCCGGCCGCTCCTGTAAAAACAGCTCCGAAGGGTTGGGGACCTCACGAAGACCGCCGCCGGTCATCTCGAAGACGCCAATTTCGTTGGTGGAGCCAAAGCGGTTTTTGACCGCCCGCAAAATCCGGTAAGGATGCGAAGCATCGCCTTCAAAGTAGAGCACCGTGTCCACCATGTGTTCCAGAAGCCGCGGTCCGGCTATGGCGCCGTCCTTGGTGACATGGCCGGCAATACAGGTGGTGACGCCTTCCCCCTTGGCCAGCCGCATGAGCTGGCCGCAGCATTCCCGCACCTGGCCCACCGAACCCGGAGCGGAGGGAAAATCCGCCGAAAAGACCGTCTGGATGGAATCGACCACCAGAAAGGCCGGTTGCCAGGAACGGACGGTGGCGGCGATGGCCTCGATGGAGGTTTCCGCAAGGAGAAACAGCTGCTTGCCGCTGACCCCCAGCCGATCGGCGCGCAAACGTATCTGCCGTGCCGATTCCTCTGCGGTAACGTAGAGCGCTTTGGCCTTTTGGGCGATGGCGTTCATCGCCTGGAGCAGCAGGGTGGATTTGCCGATGCCTGGATCACCGCCGATAAGCGTAAGCGAGCCGGGCACGAAACCTCCTCCCAGCACGCGATCCAATTCGCCGATGGAGCAGGAAATGCGAGCTTCGGGTGCTATTTCCAGACTGTCCAGAGCCTGAGGCGCACCGCTTGCGGTGACGGACGAGCCTTTGACCGCCTCCGGAACGGCTCGTTCCTCGACAAGGCTGTTCCAGGCGCTGCAGTCCGGGCATTTGCCCAGCCAGCGCGGGGCCCGGTAGCCGCAGTTCTGGCAGACGAAGAAGACCCGGTCACGGCCCATGGTTTCAGGTCTCCTTGGGGAATCCGGCGCAGACGCCGCGCATGCGCGCATCCATGGCCGCGTACATTTCTGTTTCTTCAGAGTGCCCGTAGGCGGCGTGGGCGTTGATGGCCAACGGCAAAAGCCCCAGCAGAATGCTGCGCAGATTGCCGCATCCTGATGATCCTCCCAGCGTCTCGCAGACCCGGCGCACAATACCGTGCCCAATGGAGGTCCCTTTCAGCGTCTCCAGTTGGCGGGTGATATCCTGGCAGTGGGGAGAGGGGCTCTTGCGCCAGATCAGTTCAATGTCCTCAAGGAGCAGAGCCCGGGATACGGTGATGTGCAGCTCCATGTCGTGATACGGATCCAGCATCGTGGCGGACAGGTGGATCGTGCCGTTGGACTCGGTGCTGACCGTATGGCGAATATCCCGTTGCAGAATATTTTGAGGAAGACTCATAAGGGTATCCTTTCTTTTTTTGAGAAAGCATGTGTTTGCGCTTCTGACGCAAAAAAAGCGGCGAATGAGCACAAAATCCGTTAAACTTGATAAAACCGAAAAGAACTGTGCAAGATGCCATAAATTGAAGAAATCTTGAACTGTTTTGAAAGGAGCAAAACCATGTCTGCACGATGGAGAAAAGTATTGCTCATGGTGGCGGCGGGAATGCTGGCGCTGGGGATGGGCGGTGTATCCTGGGCTGCGCCGCTTGAGCGGCAGGATGTGCCGGAACCTCTGCGGCCGTGGATCGAGTGGGCGCTGCGTGGTGATCCGGCGGAGAAGCCGGTGACCTGTCCCGCATCTTTCGACAGTTTTGACAAGCGTCGTTGCGTTTGGCCGGACACGCTGGAATTGCGGCTCGGCAAGGAGGGCGGTACTTTTGCCCAGGACTGGGAGCTGTTTGATACGGCCTGGGTGCCGCTGCCCTTCGCTGAAGGCGTTTGGCCGGAGGATGTCAAACTGGATGGGCATCCGGCATTGTTCCTGATGCAGGATGGAGCGCCCTCGGTGCGGCTGGAAGCTGGTCACCATCGTCTGGAAGGCCGTCTTGCATGGAAAAATTTGCCGGAAACGTTGCTGATCCGGTCTGGCGCACTGGTGGATTTCACGCTGGATGGGGTCAAACGTGAGGCGATCCCCGACAGGGAGGGCCGGCTCTATGTGCTGGGACGCAAGACTCCGGAAACTGCTGCGGAGAATCGGCTGCAGCTGCGGGTCTTCCGCAAGCTGGACGACGATATTCCCACGCTGTTGCTGACACGTTTGGAACTGGAGGTCGGCGGCGCCGCCCGCGAGCTGGTGGCGGACAAGGTGCTGCCGCCCGGCTTTGTGTTGGCGGAGGTTTCCGGCCCCTTGCCGGTGCGGATGGAAAATGGCACGCGGACGCATATTCAGGCACGTCCCGGACGCTGGGTGGTGGAACTGACCGCCCGTCGCGAAGGTGTGCCGCTGGATGCGCTTTCCGGCTGGTTCCCGGAAAGTTCCTTTTGGCCGGAAGAGGAGATATGGTCCTTTGAAGCGCGTCCTCAATTGCGGCAGGCCTCGCCGGAGGGCGTTCCGGCGATCGATCCCCGCCAGCAGGGCGTGCCTTCCTCCTGGCAAAAACTGCCAGCCTTCGTCATGCGGAAGGATGCCAGGCTTGTCCTTGCGGAAAAACGGCGGGGCGATCCCGTACCTGCCCCCGATCAGCTGAGCCTGCAACGTGAGCTCTGGATCGATTTTGACGGCGGCGGCCTGACGGCGCGCGATCTTATCAGCGGCGTCATGAGCCGTGCCTGGCGGCTGGACATGGTCAAGCCCGCGCAACTGGGCCGGGCGGCGCTGGATGGCGTTGATCAGGTGGTCACCAGCCGGGATGGCCGCTTTGGAGTGGAACTGCGGCAGGGCAAGATCAATCTGCAGGCGGACAGCCGGCTGGAGGGATCGCTTGCGCATCTTTCCGCTTCCGGCTGGGAACAGGATTTTGTTTCGGCCCGCGCGACGCTGAACCTGCCGCCGGGTTGGCGGCTTCTTGGCGCGACCGGTGTGGACAGCGAGAATGGTTCATGGCTGACCCAGTGGACCTTGCAGGACATGTTCATTGTGTTGCTGGTAGCCCTGGCGGTGGGCAGGCTGTGGGGATTTTTCTGGGGCCTGGCGGCCTTGGCGGCTCTGGCGCTTTCCTGGCATGAACCGAATGCGCCCCGCTGGATTTGGCTGCACCTGCTGGCGGCGGTGGCGCTGGTGCGGGTGCTGCCCGCAAGCGGTTTTCGGACGCTGGCAGGACTGTACCGCAACGGGGCCCTGGTGGCGCTGCTGGTGCTGCTGCTGCCCTTTGGACAGGCTCAGCTGCGTTTTGCCCTCTATCCGCAGCTGGAACCTGGCTGCCAGGTCTCCTACCACACGCCGGAAAGCGCCTCTTCGCCTGAGCCCGAGCGTGCCGCGCGCAATCGGGTAGTGCGTGCCCGGCGTCCCATGGCGGCCGCCGCCCGTGATTCTGTAGCAGCGCCGGAGGATGGCGTGGCTGCGTATGCTGTAGAGGAAGTCAAGGAAATGTCGTCCGCGCCGGTTAAGGCTGTCTCTGCCTCCGCAAAGGGTTCCGTGGACATGCGACTTGTTGATCCGGATGCGGTAGCCCAGACCGGTCCCGGTGTGCCGCAATGGCAATGGCGTTCCTGTACTTTGCGCTGGAACGGCCCCTTAAAGGCGCAGCAGCAGATAGGGTTGTTTTTGGTTTCGCCCGCAGTCAACAGCGCCCTGGCGGTGATGCGGGTGCTGCTTCTTGGGCTTTTGGCCTGGCTGATGCTGGATGCGAAAAAATGGCGCCGTTTCCGGCCGCGCACCGGGTGGCTGCCCCTCATTCCCCTTGTGCTTGCGCTGACGCTTTCGGGAGTGTCAGCAGTGCGGGCGGAGATACCGGATGCGGAGCTGCTCGAAGAGTTGAAATCGCGTCTTCAGGCGCCTCCCGACTGTTTCCCGCGTTGTGCTGAAATCCATGCCATGAAGATATCCTGTACATCCAGTCATCTTTTGCTGGAACTGGATGTACATGCGGCGGCGGAGGTTTTTGCGCCCCTGCCCGGCGGCGATGTCTGGGTTCCGGAGCAGGTACGGCTGGATGGCCAACCGGCGCCGGTTGTGCGGGACGATCAGCTCTGGATAGCCTTGGCGCCCGGGCGGCATCAAGTGATCCTGGAAGGCGCTTTGCCCGCGCATGAAACCCTGGCTTTATCTTTGCCGCTGCCGCCACGGCAGATTGTTTTTAATGGCGAGGGCTGGGCTCTTGACGGGCTGAATCCGGAGCGTTTCCCCGGCGGGCAGGTGCAGTTGCGGCGATTGGACGC
>JAFZPK010000110.1 GCA_017552515.1 Deltaproteobacteria bacterium
CTACGAGGCGTTCTCCGCCCTCAGTTCGGAGCTGTGCCTTGCCTTTCTGATCGGCGGCCTCATATTTGCCCTGATTCTGACGCCCATCACCTACACCCTCGTTCTTCAGCTGGTCACCCGCCACCGCAACAAGCGGGGCGGTAAAACGAACGCTGCCTCCAGCGCCCCGCCATCGGAAAGCTAGCCCCCACAAAACCGTCTTCCCCGTAGCAAGCGGAGCAAAAAGAAATTAGTTTTCCCAACTATCCGCTTTTTTGGTATTCTTCCTGCCCGTTGCGGCGTTTCAGGCAAAAAGGCCGCAGCCATCACCGGAAAACACCTTTTTGCAAGGACAAGGGCTTGGTCTATGGCTCACAAATTTCCCTTTACACGCTGGCGCATAGAAGACGTTCTGGATCTCGAATACTTTCTTCATGCCGACAAGGAAAGCGGCTGCGACAAGGAAACACTGAAGCAGCGTGATCGCAGCATTTTCAACAAGATAAAGGCGAACTTTACAGGAAAAGGCGATCTGGACCACGACAATACGCCGGAGGCACGCCGCTACCTGATCAAAAACTGGCTGGAAGCCCGCCGGGAAAAATCGAATAACAAGGAGTTGCCCGGAGGCCTTTTTCACAGTACGTTGAGGCTCCTCAAGTGGGCTCTCGCGGTTTTGGGTGCCTTTTCCGGCGTGGGGCTTGCGCTCTCCCTGCTGCAATATGACGGAAAGATGCCCATCAATATTGCTTTCTACGGGGGACTGCTCATTGTGCTGCAGTTCGCCATCTTCATCCTGTTGATCACCTTTGGCATGTGGCACAAATTCGCGGCGCAATTCTTTACCTCGCTGTGGTGGGATCATCTGAGCAGGCTGCTGCTCTGTCTGAAACCGAAGGCACACAAAGCGGCGGAAAACGCGCCCTCTGAACTGCGTGAGCGAATGTACGCCCTGTGCGGCCAACTAAAAATCCAAAACTCGATCTACGGCAACCTGTTCCTGCTGATAATCTCCCCCATAACCCTGCTCTTTGGGCTGTGTTTCAACCTCGCCGCGCTGGTGGTCACCCTTGTCAAACTCTTTTTCACCGATCTCGCCTTCGGCTGGCAGAGCACTCTGCTGGTGCCTGAACAGATCCACGAGCTGGTAAAACTCATCGCCCGACCTTGGTCGTGGATGAACATATTCCGGGAGGGAATCGGCGTGCCCACGCTGGAGCAGGTTCAAAACAGCCATATCATCCTGAAAGATGGCGTCATTCATCTGCAAACCCCCGATCTGGTGTCCTGGGCGGCTTTTCTCTGTCTGGGCTTGCTTTTCTACGGTGTACTGCCGCGGATTCTGATATGGCTCCTCTCCCTGTGGAAACAGCGCCGTGCGCTGGCGAAGCTCGACTTCTCCCACGCATCCTGTCGGGAGCTACTCAGCCGGATGCGAACCCCGCAGGTCGTCTTCCACGAACGAGACAAAAACTCGGTAGCGGAACCCCAAACCGGCGGACAGTTCCAAAGCAAGCAAAGCAAAACCGGCGAACAGTCCCAAAGCACCGAGCAAAACGAAACCGGAGGATTGGGCACTCCCCCGGACATCTCAATTCCCATGCCACCTTCTGGAGAAGAAAACGGTGAAGAGGCGGTTGTCTTGCTGGAGGAAGATCTGGTGGAGGATGCATATCCCGCCGCTATTCAGACGCTGGGGGAGGAGATGTTTCAGCTGAGCATCGGGGAAATGCTGACAGTGGGCGGTAACTTTAAACGAAATGAGGAATCACTCAAGCGCCTGGAGCAGCGGCAGTGGCGTCATAATGGTGCGGTGTTGCTGATCCTCTCCGCCTGGCAACCACCCATTGATGAAAAACTGGAGTTGTTGCGGCACCTGCGCCGCGTTCTGCCGGAGCATGGTCGCATTATTCTGCTGCTTATCGGCAAACCCCGCCCAGACAGTATTCTCACACCGCCCAAACCGACGGATTATGATATCTGGAAACAGCGGGCTCTGGCACTAGGCGATCCCTGGCTGGAAATCATTGCTTGCGAGTGAAAACCTTCCCCCACTTCCTTCCCTGCGAAACGGATGAAGGGGGAGACAACAAAGGACATACACGATGGATCAACCGCTTCGTTTCGCCATTGTCGGTACTCCCAATGTCGGCAAATCCTCCGTCATCTCCACACTGGCCGAAGACGACAAGGTGCCGGTCAGCCCGATTCCTGGAGAAACCAAAGTCTGCCGCACCTACCCCATCACTATAGATGGCCAAACGCTCATCGAATTTATTGACACCCCAGGTTTCATGCATCCGCAAAGCACGTTGAACTGGCTGCAAGAACATCCGGGTGATGAGGCCATAAGCTTTTTCCGCGCCGAACACAGCGAGCTGAAAGCTTTCCATGACGACAACGAACTGCTGCGCCCGATTGCGGAGGGCGCCGGCGTCATCTACGTTGTGGACGGTTCCTGCCCGATAAGCGACGGCAATAAAGCGGAGATGGAGATTTTGCGGCTTTCTGGTGCACCTAGGCTCGCCATCATCAACTCCAAAGAAGATGACCGGCAGTTTTTGGAGAAGTGGAAAATAACGCTCCATCAACATTTCAATGCCACTTGGGAGTTTAATGCGCACCACGCCTGTTTCGCCGAACGCATCGCGCTGCTGGAAGCGCTGAGATTCCACCAGGAATGGAAACCAGCCATCGATCAGGCGGTCAACGCTTTAAAAGCCGATTGGGACGAACGACTCCGTAAAACCACCGATCTCATCTGCGATCTTCTGGAAGAAGCGCTCTGTCATGAAGACAAAATTGATTGTAACGAGACCAATCGGGAGGAAAAGGAGAAGGAACTCCATGACCGTTTCTGTAAAAAGGTGATAGAGATAGAGGACGGTTTTCATGAGAAAATACGCAGTTTGTTCAAGCACAACCTTTTTAAATACGAACCGCTGCCAGATTCCGAGTTCCGACGCAACCTGTTCAGCGAGGAAGTTTGGCAGGTATTGGGCTTAAACCATACACAGCTCATACAGGCAGCGGCACTGCTCGGTGCTGGAATTGGAGCTGGGGTGGGAACAGTTAGCGGCACCCCCGTGGGCACTGCAATCGGTAGCGCGATTGGAGCCGCAATCGGCGCGGCTTCCGCCCACTTCGGCGGCGAAAGTATAGCCCGCAAACTGCGTCCCTCTGGAGTCGGAAAATTTTTATGGCCGTCTGTTGGCCGCACCCAACTAAAAATCGGGCCACTCTATGATCTGCAATTCTTTTTCGTTCTGCTCGATCGAGTACTGATCTTTTTGCCCTATGTCATCAACTGGGCACACGGCCGTCGTGAACCACCGCCTTCCAATACGTTGGCTGCCACCTATGAAAGTTACACCACCCAATGGCCGGACGAATGGCGCAAACATGCCATCAAATATTTCACCGAGTTGAAACATAACAAGAAAAGAGCTTGGGGAGCCAATAAAGAGGATGTAGACAAATTTCAAAAGACACTGATGGAAATGCTCGAAAAGCTCTCGAATGCCCAGGGGAATGATATCTTTTCCATCTATACCCCTGCACCAGGGACATCCCTGCCGAAAGCAACCGCTCCCAAGGCACCAGCATCGGAAGCACCTGTATCAGAGACCTCTTCGCAGGAAATTAATGTCTCCGAAGCAGCCGTATCGGAAGTACCTGCAGCAGAAGGTTCTTCGCAGGAAGCAATCGCTCCTGAGACATTCGCCTCAGAAGCACTCGTATTGGAGGCATCTTCATCGAAAACAACCGCATCAGAGGCCTCTCCGCAGGAAACAACTGCTCCCGAGACATTCACATCGGAAGTACCCGTATCAGAGAATCCTTCAGCAGAAACAGCCGCTTCCGAAACACCCGCATCGGAAGCACCTGGACCAAAGATGTCCGCCGAGACTTCCACACCGGAAACGACTGATTCCGAAAGTGACAATTCCAAGGGGCGCTGGTGGTCTTGGGATCACCTTACCTCCACACTGAAAACGATCTATACCGAAAAGAGCAAAGACAAGTAAAATCACTTACCTGCTACACCCTTATAAAAAAACGTAATGCATAGTGCTCATGTTTTTTCTGCCGCCCACAGGAAAACACTTTACGCACAAAGCGCTCCAATTCCCGCGCGCAATCCAGAACATCCACAATAGAAATCGGGATACAACAGACAACGCCATACAGATTGAAACCGACATACACAGAAAAATAAAGGATTCTACATAATGGATAAGCCGCTTCGTTTCGCCTTTGTTGGTACACCAACTCTGGTAAATCCTCTGTCATCTCCACGCTGGTCGAAGACGACATGATACCAATCAACCCGATTCCCGGAGAAACCAGTGTCTGCCGCACCTACCCCATTACCATCAATGGGCAAACGCTCATCGAATTTATCGATACCCCCGGTTTCATGAATCCTCAGGCCACACTAAAGTGGCTAGAAAAACATCCGGGCGGTGAAACCATACGCCTTTTCCGCGCCGAGCACAGCGAGATAGATGCCTTCCGCTACGACAACGAACTGCTGCGCCCGATTGAGGAGGGTGCCGGTATTATCTATGTCGTGGACGGATCCTGTCCGATAAACGGCAACAACCGGGCAGAGATGGAGATTCTTCGGCTCTCCGGCGCGCCCCGGGTTGCCCTCATCAACTCCAAGGAAGAGAATCGACAATTTCTGGAAAAATGGAAAGAGGCACTCAACCAACATTTTAACATCATCTGGGAATTTAACGCACACTGCGCCTGCTTCGCCGAACGCATCCAGTTTTTGGAGGCACTCAAAGGGACCAAACAAGAATGGTGCACCACCATTGATCAGGCGATCAACTCTTTACGTGCCGATTGGGACGAACGGCTCCATAAAACTACCGATCTCATCTGTGATTTTCTGAAAGAAGTGCTCGGCTACGAGGACACAATTAACTGCGACAAGGCCAACCAGGAGGAAAAGGAAAAGGAACTCCAGGACCGCTTTTGTAAAAAGGTGATGGAAAGAGAGCATGATTTTCATGAACAGATCCGCAAACTGTTCAAACACAACGCTACCTACCAACCACCTCCTGATTTAACGCTGCGAGGCAGTTTGTTTAGCGAAGACCTCTGGCATCGTATTCAGACAGTTGAAGGCGCTGTCAGCGAGAATTTCGACTACCTTCCTCACCTTCCTGTCTGCTGGTTCCTCCCCCCCACCGGAGACTTACGACCTATGCGGTCTTCTTCTTATGTGCTCCGGATCGGACCGCTTTACGATCTGCAGTTCTTCTTCATTCTGCTCGATCGTGCACTAATTTTTTTGTCCCATGTCATTAACTGGACACACGGCCGCCGCGAACCGCCGTCTTCCAACATACCATCCGCCACTTCCGAAGAATATGTGGCACGGTGGCCAGCCATCCAATACTTCAAAGCACTGAAAGACCACGAAGAAAAAGAGCCGATCGGCAAGGAAGCTCTGCAGGGATTTCAAACGGTGTTGATGGAAGTGCTCCACAAGATCTCAAGCACTCAGAAGAATGAGATTTTCACAAAATCCGCAAGCAATTCGTTTTTTTCCTCTTTTCTATCGCTTGCGAGAACACTTTTCGCGTACAAAGCGCTCCAGTTCTCTCGCGCGCACATCAATACGATCGCCGGCCCGCACGTTCAGGACTTCCAGCTGGCCGCCGGCCAGTTCCAGCGCATAGCGGGCAGGGCGTTCGCTGGTATAGATGGGCAGGCGCCGCTCGTAGTCATCCAGACTTTCCCCCGGGCGCCGGGGCGTTTCCCGTGGCATATGCTGCAGCCCCACCACACGGCCATCCGCATCCAAAAAGGCCACATCAATATCCATGCGGCAGTTCTTCATCCAGAAGTACAGGAAATTTTCCCTGGGATAAACGAACAGCATGCCGCCGCCCGGCGGCAGGGCGTCGCGATCCATCAGGCCCCTCTCATGCTCCCGCGCGGTCACCGACAACTCGATGCGTTCATGCGGCACACCGTTAATGTTCAGTGGCCAGTAACAGTCCTTGCGGGCATTACCGGAAGCAGCCCCCACCGCCCAACCTGCCCACATCACCATAAGAAAACAGCCCCAGGCCACAAGCGCGCCATGATGCTTCACGAGGTCGTCGTCCCCTGAGCACGCAACTGTCCGCAGGCGGCGAGGATGTCTGCCCCCTTGGAGGCGCGCCGCACCGCCACCAGGCCGCGATCGAGCAATGAAGTCTGAAAGGCCTCGATGCGTGCCTCTTCCGGACGGCGGAACGGACTTCCCGGATACTCGTTGAAGGGAATGAGATTGATCTTGGCCTTGACGCCATGCAGCAGCCGCACCAGCTGCCGCGCATCCTGCGGAGAATCGTTGACGCCCCGCAGCAGGATGTACTCGAAGGTGATGCGCTGGCGATCTTTCAGCGGGAAGGCCTTGCAGGCCGCCATCAGTTGTTCAAGCGGATAGCGGCGGTTGACGGGCATCAGCTGATCCCGCAGGGCATCATTTGCGGCATTGAGCGACACCGCCAACGAAGTGTCGGAACAGGCCCCCAGCCGGAGAATTTCCGGTACCAGTCCGCTGGTCGAGACCGTCAGTTTGCGGGAACTGAAGTTGAAACCCTCATCCATCCGCAAAATTTTCAGCGCCTTGACCAGATTGTCGAAATTGGCCAGCGGCTCCCCCATCCCCATGAAAACCAGATTGTTGACCGGCTCTTCCTCCATCACCGCGCAGACCTGGCCGACGATCTCCGCGGCGGTCAGATTTCGTTTGAGCCCCATCGTGCCGGTCAGGCAAAAGGCGCAGCCCATGGCACAGCCCACCTGGCTGGAAACACAGAGCGTCGCGCGCTCCTTGTCCATGGGAATGCGCACCGCCTCAATATGTTCGCCATCGGCAAGCGCCAGCAGATACTTGCGGGTACCGTCCACACTTTCCTGCACCCGGGCAACGGCAGGCAGCGAAATTTCCGCCACCTCCGCCAAATCCCGCCGGAAGTCCAGCGCCAGCGTGGTCATGGCGTCAAAGGAGCGCGCGCCGTGCCGGTAGATCCACTGCGCGATCTGGCGGGCGCGAAAGCGCTTGCCGCCCAAAGTGGCGACCAGCTCGGCCAGTTCATCCAGCGTCAGACCGACAAGGTTGATTTTGTCCGTTGCCATAAGATAGCTCTCCCATTCTCGTTTCACCCGGATCCCCTTCCGGAAAGGATCCATTGCCTACTCAAAAGTATAGCCCACCCCGATTTGGGAGGCCACTCCGGACCACTTTAAAATCCGCAAAAAAATACAGCCCCGGCAAGCCAAAACCTGCCGGGGCTACTGAGCTTTGCATTGAAAGATACGTTCTTATTCTGACCCTGTCATTTCAGGGGAACTTCCTGTCCCTTTTCAGAAGGCTCAGAACCCTCTCCGTCCGAGGGGCTGGCTGTAACAGAAGCAGGCGTTACATTTGCCTGTTCCCGGAAACACTCTTCCCAAAAATCTTCGGTTTCCCACTCCAGTCCCATCTCCCTCGTCAGACGGCGGGATTCCTCAAGAGGCATTGGCCGTGCGAAGTAAAAGCCCTGTGCGTAGTCGCAGCCGATCTTTTTCAGAAATTCCAAATGTTCTTTGGTTTCAACACCTTCCTGAAGCGCTTTGACCCCCAGAGCGCGCGCGCTCTGCACAATATTGTGGATGAGGTTGGCGGCTTGCGGATGTTCGTCGTAGGTACGCAGGAAATCCATGTCGAGCTTCAGCACATCAAAATCATAACTGAGCAAACGGTTGAGCGACGAGTACCCACTGCCGAAATCGTCGATCCAGACATGGTAACCAACATCGCGGAAATTTTTCATTTCCTGCCGCAAGTGCAGGTAATCGTTGCTCATTGCACTTTCTGTAATTTCTATGTGAAGCAAGTTGCGGGGAATACTGTAGCGCAAACACGTTTGCTCAATTATTTCGAAGATGTTGCAGAGCTTGAAATCAAGCCGCGACAGGTTTATCGAGACGGGCACCACAGGCTCATTCTTGTCCAGCAGCGTCCTCAAATCCTCGCAAACCCTTTTTACAACAAAGATATCGACTTTGTGAACCAGGTGGAATTCCTCAAGCGTCGAGATAAAATCTCCCGGCGGGAGAAAGCCCTTTTTCGGATCAATCCAGCGCACAAGCGCCTCATACGCGCAGATCTTGCCTGTTTTCACACGGATGATCGGCTGATAGTAGACACAGAGGTATTCGTTTTCGACTGCCTTGTCTATCGTATTGACAACATACTTCTGAAGGCGCAGACGCTCATTGAGCGAGGAGTCGTACATGCCGTATATCTTGTCGTAGCGCTTCTTCACCGTGCTGCAGGCAAGGCGCGCGCGATCGCAGGCAGTCCGCACTTCGTCGCAGCTGTCTTCGAGTTTGTAAATACCGGCTTTGACTTCTATATGGGTACTCTCGTAAACAATTGCCATGAGCTTGTGAATGTTTTCAACGCTCATGATCACATTGGGCGAGGTCGTACACACAACGAAATGGTCACCGTCAAACCGCGCCACCTGGGCATCCGGGAATTCCTTAAGCAGGGTTTTCGCCATCTGGCACAGCAAATCATCACCGCGCTCGAAGCCATAGTCTTCATTGAACACTTTGAAGTGCGCGATATCAAAGTAAATAAAAAACACATCGGCGTTTTTGTACGCATTGGTCTCAAAGATGGCATCCTGGACATTCTCGTAAAACGAACGCCGGTTCATAAGACCGGTCAGCCGGTCAAAATTCTGCATCTTGGAAAGGATTGCCGCTTCGGCCACGCTGTTGCTATCGCGGTTAAAGTACTCGTCCCTGCCTACATCGACGATATAGACGTAGAAGTATTTCCGCCCCCCTTTGCCATGCAGAAGATGACCAAAATCTTCGATATAACGAGTTTTCCCCTGTTTGGTCAAAATGCGGTAGCGCACATAGTCGTGTATCTTCTCGCTTGAAAATGTTTGGGCGTGGATGTCGTTTTCAACTTTTTCAAGATCATCCGGATGCACCATGCCTTTAAAGCTGTTGCCGGTAAGCTCGCGGAATTCGGCTATGGTTTTGCAGCCAAACAGCTCGATGACATTTTGATCTGCGAAGTAGATTTCCTCGTCACCTTGCGCATTATAGATAAAAAAGCCCCCTGGCAGACCTGTTGGGATGTAGTTCTCTTCCGGCCTCAATGCAATTTGCCCGTTGTTGTTCCTGTTCTCAGGCATGGCGTGCTCCGTTCATCCGTCCTGTCAAGAGTGGCACCCATCAAAACAAACCACCTACGTAAAGACGCTTTCCCCCTTTATCCCCACATATGACATCTCTTGTCAGCAGGAAATTGTATATTATATATGAATGTCTCTTCTTAATATACTTTAAAAACAGCTCTTCTGGATTTTAGGCGCCTGATTTTTGAGCAGGCGATGCTTCATCTTTCACATTCCATTCCGGGGAAGTTCCTCTTCTTCCCTATTTCGCTTTTTTCTTCTGATTGAGAGGATGAAGCGGTGTATCCCAGCCATCTTCCACACAGGCATACTTCTCCACCGGGAAGGTTTCATCGGAATCGGCGGACAGGCAGTAAGGGCCCTCCCCTTCCTCGCCGATATTCAGGAAAATCCTCCAGACATAACCGGTATCCCGATCGTAGGAATTGGCGTTGGCGATCACAATATCCGTTTTTCCATCACCATTCATGTCGATATATTGAACCCGCACGCTCCCTTCCACCTTGTAGAAAAGAAAATCCTTCTGCCGGTTCACATATTGGGTATAGCTTTCACGGATCGCCTGCTCATCCTTGAGGATCAGCTGCTCTGCGCAGGCATTGCCGCATAGAATCGCCAGTACAAATATCCCGAATATCCCAAACAGTTTTCCTTTCATAATTCATTCTCCACCTTATGGAAAAACCAACGAAAAGGCGCGTTCTCGTTTTCCACGCAGTGCGCCCAAACCCGTCCAATATTCCTGCTCAATCTTGCCTGGAGGGATCCGTCATAAAGTCCATGCGTTCCAGTAACAGTCGTCCAACCCTCCTGGGATGCTCAACACCGGGTTCCGCGCCGGTAAAAACCGCCGCTCCGACAATCTGGCGGTTGCTTCGGGCCTCGCCAGTAAAGCGAATCGGCACACCCCACATGGCATGAAAAAAGACCGGCTCACCGCCATGCCTTCCGGCATAGAGCGCTATATGTCCTTTGCGCCCGACCAGATGCAAAAAGGGAACGCCCCGCTCAAGCAGCCGCGTTTTCTTGCTCGCCAGTCCCAGTCCGGCCAGCTTCTCAACCCGTCCAGTACGCGCCTGGGCGTAAGAATTGCGCGGCAGCCAAATGCCGAACGGCGTGAAGTAATCCCGCATCAGCGCGGAACAGTCCCGGTTGCGATAGAGGCCTCCCCAGCCGTAGGGCTGTCCCTGAATGCTGTCAATAATGCTGGCGACATTGGCGCCGTTCATTGGCACGGGAAAGGAAGCTATCCTTTCACGAACTTCCGTCAGCACCACACCGGAATCACGCCGCACCGGAAACAGCGTCTTGCCGCCGCGTACCGGCAGCAGCATGCCGACACGGCCCTCGCCCACCACTGTGCCGTCGGCGGCGTGAAACAGCTGATGATCGGCAGTCACCGCGCCTTTTTGCTCCTTCATGAAGATCGACATCTCGCGGGAAGAGATCGGAGCGACATCGCAGGCTTCCACCCAGCCAAACACAAAACCGCTCCCCACAAACACCCACTGTCCGTCGCGAGAAGTATGGAGAATCCGGATAGGCGTTCCCGGCCACAGCAACGATTCCTGCAACAGGTCAAAGGGGAAACCGTCGGGCCCGCTTGCCGCCTTGAACAGAGGACGAATGGTGGGAAGGGTACGCAGATTGACCGTGCGATAGGTCAGGGCGCAGGTGGAACGGGAGGGAAACGTCTCCACAGCGGCGTTGTCGGCCACCCAGACCAGAAAACGCGATCCCAATGGCCGCAGATTCTCGCCCAGTCCCCGACTCTTGGTCAGATTGCGGTAGCGGGTTTGCAGCTCATGACGGGGGACCACCCGGAAATTGCTCTTCCACGGCGAAAAAAAGTTTTCCAGATAACGCCGGGAGAGAACCGCCTGCCGATCCTGGGAGAGCACGGTGGTCTGCGGAGAAATATAGCGCGCGGCGCTCTGCGGAAAAGTCCGCAAATCTTTGGGCAGGTCCTCCGATGGCATCGGTTCTGTCGGATAGGGAATCCGGTTCGCCGGCGGGCTCGACTGGCTACAGGCCGTGATCAGCAATCCCAGAAGAACAACGCAAGGCCACCATCTTTTTCCCCACACAGACATCATTCCTTTTCCTCCAGATATAGTATTTGCACATTCCGAAACAGGCGCCCGGAATACTGCCAAAACCATGCCATAAAATCCACCGGGATTTTTTGGAAAAAAACCGGCATATGTGTTTAAATAAGGCTCCCTGGTGCGGTTGTTTGTCCGCCTCAATTTCCGCTTTTCAAAAAATCGCAAAGGAGATGTCCGAATTATGTACTTCTGGTGCACACGATGCCACAAGGTTTTTGAATCGGCCGAAGATTATCCAATGGACTGCTATTTTGGCTGCGGCGCGGGGATCTACGATCTGAGACGATGGGAAAAAGTCCGGGAGAAAAATCCCGACCTGCCCGAAATTCCCCGCATCAAGGAGCGTTACGATCAGATTAAAGAGTAGCCGCATTCCCAATGGGATCGTGAAAGCACCGGCTCTTGCCAAAGAAAAGTGTTCTGCCTCGGAAGCACAGGTTTCCCCAGGCATTGCCCTGTTTTGAAATGACAGCTTTTTGGTTCCTTCTTACATAAAAAGGATTTCCATGAATCATTCCCCTCTTCCACAAACAACCGTCACTCCCCTGGGAAACATCATGCTGTTTGCCGGAGGCACCCTGGCTGCGGCGGCAGCCGCCTGGAGCGCCGCTCTGGGGCGCCACTGGTTCAGCGTACCGGCCTGCGCCCTCTGCACATTGGCCGCACTGGCCTGTTTCCGGCAGCTGTTTACCCAAAAACGTCCCCCAAAGAACGAACTCTGTCACCACCTGCTGGCGGCGATTCTGCTGGCATTGGCGGTCGATCCCCAGATGGTCATCTGGCAGGTTCCCAAAGTCTGGCCGGAAGTCTTGCGAATCACCAGTCTCACCGGCGGTTTTCTGATCCTTTGCCTGGTGCTGAACACGCTGCGCCACACAATGACAAGCGCCGACACGCCGCATCCGCTGGAGACGCTGGCCCTTCTTGTCAGCCCGGTACTTTTCAACAGCCTGCTGATGCTCAGTACTCCCGATCAGGTGGCGAAACTGGGCGCGTGGTGGGGAGCCTCCGGCCTATGCGCTCTGATCCTGGGGAGGACGATTATCCTTGGCCTGTTCAATGAAGTGGTGGGGCAACTGCTCAGCCTGCTGATTATCCGGCGGCCAATTCGCGAGTTCCGCCTGCATGCGCTGCTTATCGGTGCGGCGCTTTTGGCCGCGATTTCACCGGAATGCGCGCTGCTGGGCTCCTCGGCCAGTCTGGCGTCCTGGCCCAAACTTGCGGCCATACCGGCGGCCATCGGCGCTTCCATGCTGTCGCAAGCGGGTCTGTGGGCGCAAACCTTTCTGCTGACCGGCCTCATCATGGACGTTTTCCACCACAAGAAGCCGACCGCCTACTGGGGAGAACGGCATTTCTGGTCGGGACTCGGCAAGGGAGCGGTCTATGCGCTGCTCTTCCTGGGGTTGATTCAGGTCATGGCTCTGTTTGTCCAGGTGCCACTCCTTAAATCCATTTTAACATTTTGTCCCATTCCCTGCGCGGCCGTGCTCGGCGCCCTGTCGTTTCCATTTTTCCAGACCATCGTTGAAAGCTTCGATGGAAGCGAGGCTTTCCATCGTCGTGTACGGCGCAACTACCGCGACTGGTCGGGAATGGCGCGCGGCGCGGTGGTGGGCGTGGGGATTGCACTGGCGGTACTGGTGCGTCTTCCGTCCGCATCCAGTTTCGGACGTTTTCTGTTTGGAGCAATCGTGGGCATTGCGGCCTACGCCGGAGTCAACCTGCTCCGCGATCTGCTGCGGATCCGGCGGAAAGAGCGCAGCAATCTGCAAACCTGGCGTCTGTACGCGCTGGGCGCGATCCTGGGAGGATGCGCCGGCGGCGGACTCGCCTGGTATGTGGACGCTGCCCAAATTCAGGTGCTTGTGGCAAAATTCTTCAAGTACACCGCGCTGTTCTATCCCCAGGCCGGCATGGCGGTGGAAGACTATGTCATTTATCCGCTCTTCAGCAAGTGGGGCGCCGTCAATCTGGGCGCCTCTCCCGGAGCGGTGCGTCTCTTCTACAACGAGGCTCTCTCGGGCGTTATCAACTGGTCGCTGGCAGCGCCGCTCTTCAGCGTCAACATCGTCCTGCTCAACTCGCTTCTTCAACGCAGTCTGGCTCCGCTGAAAGGACTGTTCACCCGCGACGGCATCATCGGCGTGGTGGAACAGACATTGAGAGTACTGCGCTGGGGTCTGTGGATGGCGCCGGTCATCTACTCGTTCCTGCGCATGTCGCCGGATCCGACCTGGTACAATCAGGACGGAGCCATCCGTACCGTCATGGCCACAGTGCAGGCCTGGCTTCTGGAACCTTCCGCCTATCGCGCCTGGAGCCTCGACCTCTTTCTCAAGATGATGACCTACGACTGGCTGCGCATCCTTATCTGGGTCGATCACATGGGGCTGCGGGTAGCGACCCTGGTCAACCTCTCCTTTGTGGGATTCGACATTCTGGATGAAAAGGCCGCCCACGCGCTGGGCTGTTCCGCACGGACCCGCTGCATTCCCGAAGGGATCCGCCGCTTCGCCACCTGGGCGCCGCTGCTCATCCCCTTCTATCTGCCACGCGGCGCGGACTGGAGCTATGTGTGGGATACTTCCGCGGCACGCGCGGCAGAACTGGCCGCAACTTCCTGGCCACCCATCAACTACCTGCTGGCAGCCTTTATCTTTCTCATGGCACTGACCGGTTTGACGCTGGCCCTCCACCGCCGGGCAAAAGCCTCCGTTTCCGCCCCCTCTCCGGCACTGGCTCCCCCGGCCTGTCATCTGCTTGGCAACGGTCGCTACACCGTCGAGATCTCCGAAAACGGATGTGGTTACAGCCGGGTTTTCAGTGGTGTCCGCAAGGGGTTTGAGCTCGATCTGACCCGCCGTCCCGACGATCCGCTCCAGTGGCGGGGCAAGTTCTTCTACGTGACCGAAAAAGGGAAAAAGGACTGGTGGGCGGCAAGTCCCGGTCCCTCGAAAACCACCGTTGACACCATCTGCACCCGTCCCGATCCGCTGACGATTGTTTTCGAACGCTCCCACAACGGGCTCAGGGTGATAAGCACCGTCTCGCTGAACCCGGATCAGACGCTGGAATACCGCTCTTTGCGTTTCATCAACCTGGAGGATCGGCCGCGTAGCCTGGAGCTGGCCAGCTATCAGGAATTTGGCCTGAACAACACCGACGCCTACCGCCGCGCGCCGTTCTACAACTTCCTGCACATCGGCGTGCGCTTCAACCGCCCGTTCACCGCTCTGCTGGCGCAGAACCGTCTCAACAAGACGGATCATGAGGATCCAACCTTGAGAAAAATGTCCGGAGAGACGGCGTTTCATGCGATCATCCCGGGCGAAGGCATCACGCTTCTAGGCTACGACGATTCACGCACCGACTTTCTGGGACGCGCGACCGCGCTTTCGCCGGATGCGCTCAACCGGCCGCCCGCCCATTCGCCCTGCGATGAAACGCTGCACTATACCTTCGATCCGGCCGCAAGCCTGCGCCTGGGCGTGGAACTTGAGGCTCACGGTGTCCGGGAAGTGCGCTTCGTCGACGGCTATGCCGCAAGCGAAGCCGAAGCAATGGCGGAGCTGGGCAAGCTCCGGCATCCTGCCCCCGAGGCCGCAGGATCCGCGGACAACGAGCAGCCCCTGCCTCAAAAACCGGTCCCAGAGCCCGCAAGGCAGCTTTTCTCCTTCTCTTCCTCGGGAGACGAGCTGACGCTTTCCGACAAAACGCCCCGTCCCTGGCACCATATCATGGCCAATCCTCTGGGATACGGCCTGATGGTCGCCAACGACGGTTCCGCCTCTTCCTTCATGCAGAACGGCCAGCAAAACGGCATCACCCCCTGCGATACCGATTCGGTCTGTTCCCAGCTGCCGGGGCAGGTTTTCTACATCCACGACATGGATCGCAACGAAACCACAACGCCCGGCTTTGTTCCCCTGCGCCAGGCGGGAGATTTCCAGAACACCTGGGGCGTGGGCTACGCCATCCAGCAGCATGAAACCGAAAAGGCGCGCATTGCCCTGACCCGTTTCGTCCTCCCGGACGAGCCCGCGGAACTGCTGCTGCTCAAACTTGAAAACCGCTCCGCGGAAACCGCGCGTTACCGGCTGACCCCCTACTTCCAGCTTCTGCTGGGCGAAACGCCGGTGGACACGCGCTCCCGCCTGAACACCGAAAAACGCGGGGATCTGCTACTGGCCTCCAATCCCGCAAACGACTTCTGGAAAGGCTGGGCCTTTGCCGCGGCAACCTTCAGGGTTTCCGCCATGGAAACCGTGCGTGCCCGTTTCCTGGGCGGCCACGATCTGGAAAATCCGGTCATGGTGACGACGGGCCTTTCCGCCCAAAACGCGCCTGATGACGGATTCCGCTGCTTTGCCCTGAGCGGCGAGGTCAGCATTCCGCCAGGGAAGACCATCGAAGTGGGTGTCCTTTTGGGACAGACCGCCACTCCCGAAGAGGCCGAAAAACTGGCAAGGGCCTTCTCCTCTGTTGAGGCAATGCGCCAGGCCCTTGAAAAAACCCGGGCCTGGTGGCGCGCCATGCTGGAAAAGGGGCAGGTCGCCAGCGGTGACGAAGCTGTGGACCGGCTGCTCAACATCTGGCTGCCCTACCAGGTGCTGGTCGCCCATCTGTGGGGACGGATAGGCCCCTACCAGCGCGGCGGCGCCTTCGGCTTCCGCGATCAGCTGCAGAGCGTTCTGGCCCTGACCCACACCCATCCGGAAATCGCGCGCAGCCAGATCCTGCTCAACGCCGCCCAGCAGTTTCCGGAAGGCGATGTTCTGCACTGGTGGCACCTGAGCTGGGAGGGCAAAACCGGCATCGGCATGCGCGGCAACGCTTCCGATCCGCATCTCTGGCTGCCCTACGTCGTCTGCCAGTATCTTGAAGATACCAATGATTATGGCATCCTGGATGAATGCTCCCACTTCCTGGAAGCACCCGCCGGAGCGGCGGTGGTGGCCTCGCGCCCGTCCCGTGACACGGCGACGCTTTATGAACACTGCGTCCGCGCCATCGAGCTTGCCCTGCGGCGATACGGACCGCATGAGCTGCCGCTTCTGGGTGCCGGAGACTGGAACGACGGGCTGGATACCGCGGGCTTCAAGGGACGCGGTGAAAGCGGCTGGATGGGATTCTTCCTCTACGGGATTCTCAACAGTTTCGCGAAGGTCGCGGACAGGCGGGGCGACAACGAACGGGCCCGGGCGTACCGCGAGAAAGCCGCCCGTCTCAAAGAAGCCCTGGAACACATCTGGCGCGGCGATCACTATGTACGGCTCATCACCGATGACGGCAGGGAATCCAACCGGAACGACGCGCTGATGGCAGCCTGGCCGATTCTCTCCGGCGCGGTCGATGCCGTCCGCGGCCGGGAAATCATGGCGGCGGCGCTCAGCACGCTGGAACGGGATCGTCTGGTGCAGCTCTTCGATCCGCCCTATACCGAAAATGACGACCTCTATCCGGGACGTCTGGCCGACTATCCCCCAGGTGTGCGTGAAAACGGCGGCCAGTACACTCATGGTGTCTCCTGGCTGGTAGATGCATTGCTGGTACTGGAGCAGAGTTGCAACAATGCCTCGCAAGCGGCTCATGACCACCAGCGCGCCGTTGATCTGTGGCGCAAAATATCGCCGCTTGCGCACACGGACGATCCGGAAGACATGCAGGTGTACGGGCTGCCTCCCCATCAGCAGACGGCAGATATCTACTATGCGCCGGCCTATAAAGGGCGCGGAGGCTGGAGCTGGTACACCGGCGCAGCCGCCCGCATGCTGTACGTGGGAAGAAAGCTTTTCGGCACCCGGCGATAGGCACGCCGCATAACGAAGGAGCTTAAAGAGAGAAAATATGGATGCTCTCGGTATCGATCTCGGCAGCCGGCAGATCAAAATCGCCTTCCTTTCGGAAGACACGATCGTCTGGCTGAAAAGTTTTGACACCATCCCGTTTTACCGCCAGTTCGGCCGGCTGGAAAACGGCGAACTGCGTCTTGACTTTGCCGCTGCCGGCATCGATACCGGGAGCGCCACCCTCACCGCCACCGGGTATGGCCGCAACATCCTGAATCTGGCCGGGGCGCGGATCATTCCCGAAATTCAGGCGCACTGCCACGGCGCACTGTTCCAGACCAAACTTCCGACCTTTACCCTTCTGGATCTGGGCGGCCAGGACACCAAGGTGCTCCGGGTCGAGAATGGCATTCTGATCGATTTCCTGATGAACGACAAATGCGCTGCTTCCTCCGGGCGCTACCTGGAAAACATGGCGGCGGTCCTGGACGTTCCGCTGGAGGAACTTGCACGCCATGCCGCCCATCCCGTGGCCCTGAACGCCACCTGTGGCATCTTCGGCGAAAGCGAGCTCATAGGCAAAGTGCTGGAGGGACATCCGCTGGAGCATCTGTGCGCCGGCGTCAACCAGGCGCTGGTGCGGCGCATCCTTCCCATGCTGCGTTCCTTTCCTCTGGATCGGCTGGTCATCACGGGAGGGGTTGCCCGCAACACCGCGCTGATGACGCTTCTGGAAGAAAAACTGGGCCTCACGCCATTCATCCCCGCCCATCCCACTCATAATGGCGCCATTGGCTGCGCGGTCTATCCCCACGAACACTTTTAAAACCGTTTTCTCGCCGACATGAGCCAAGATGTTTGCAAACTGCCAAAATCGTTGGCGCTTGTCTGGAAAACTTGTTTTCTTTGCCTGATTCTCTTAAGATGTTGCCATGGGTTATGAATACTTTGCGGGTATGCTTGCTCTCTTCTCTCATTTTATGAGGAAAGACTTGTAGGCATAAAAAATTTGTACTATTCTGAATCAATATCTGTAGGCATTACAAGTTTTCAGCATTGCCTAATTTGTTTGTAATGTGACAATTTGATACCATTTTCCTCGCCAGGCTAAGGGGAGGAGAGCATCATGATGAAGTTGGTATGCTTCTTGCTGAAGATTTGGTTGTGACCTAATTTTTTATAAATGAAGCGTTTATCGGAAATTTTACAGGCTACGGGAGAAAGAAAATGAAAAACAATCGGAAAAAAACTATTCTTTACAGAGGGATCACCGCCGCCCTGCTGGGGAGTTTGGCCTGTTTTCCTCAAGTCTCAAGCGCCGCAACTGTGGCAGAAAGTGTGACAAACACTCTCGATTACGCCAAAACGCTGAAATCCATCCAGCAAAACCGGGAAGTCATTGTCCATGAATTGCGCCGGGCAAAAGCTGGTTGGGGACCAAGGGTTGACCTCAGCGGAAGCACGGGAGCCAGCCGCTTGAGCGATACCACCTCCCGCTCCCTGGGGGGAGACAAGGACATGTACGGCTACAACAGCATCAGCGCGACACTGACCCAGCCGCTGTGGGACGGACTGGAAACCCGCGGCAGAGTCCGTGCCGCCCAGGCAACCCTTGACTCCATGACCGAACGTGTGATGGACAATGCCACAACTATCGGCCTGGATGCCGTTATTGCTCATATCAACCTTCTGCGTCGTCAGGAAATTTTCCAGCTGGCCCAGAAAAATGTCGCGGAGCATGAAAGGATTCTGGCCGCCTCTCATGATCGTGTGAGCATGGGCGCCGATACGATGGCGGATGTTACCCAGACGCAGGGCCGTCTGTCCAGGGCCCGTGCCAACCTGGTAGAAGCTGATGCTGCTCTGAAAGAAGCGCGGAACGCCTACGAGAAATTGACCGGCAAACCCGTTCCGGCCCATCTTGATCCTGTACAGAAACTGGCACCGGCTTACAGAAACGCGGATGAAGTTATCAAGGAAGCCAAAAACAGCAATCCCAAAATTATGGCCTATCAGGCTGATGTTCGAACCATGGTCGGCAACAAGGAAGTCGCCAAATCCGCGTTCCATCCCAAGATCAATCTTGAAGTTGGCCCGCGTTATGTCGATCGGCACGGACCGGGAGACCGTTGGGAAAATGAATTCTCCGCTCTCGGCACCATGCGGTGGAACATCTTTAACAGCGGCGCGGATCTCGCCGAGGTCAAGGCTTCTACCGCCCGTATCTATCAGGCCCGTGAAGCGCTGTTCGAGGTAGTGGATGCAGTGGAGCAGGAAATTCGCGATACCTGGACCGGTTACCTGTCCGCCGAGGATCAGCTGAAGTTCTATCGCGAGGCCATCGACTTCAACACCAGAACCCGCAATGCCTATCAGGAGCAGTTTAACATAGGGCAACGCAGCCTGCTGGACCTGCTGGATGCCGAAACCGAATTGTTCAACTCCTCGACCCAGGCCGCCACGGCAAAGGGCAACGTGCTGGTCAACAACTACCGTCTGCATGCACTGGCCGGCCAGATGCTGCCACGTATGGGAGTTGACCCGGCGCTCTACGTCACCGACTATGACAAGAACGCTCATACCCAGGATGAAGCACTGCTTCCCAAAGATGGGCCTTACGGAGAATAAATTTCTCAATCGCTAAAGAGGAAAATATCTGGGAAAGATACAAAATCTTTCCCAGATATTTTTTATGGAGCAAAATGAACGAAAATTCTTCCATGCCGTCGCCGCCTGCCGTGCCGCCGGTTGCCACAACACCGCTGGCCCCTTCCGATGTCGATTTCATGCCGCCATTGCTGCGCAGCATATCCACGCTGTTGCGGCTGCGCGGCAAAATTGTTTCATCGCAATTTTTGTTGGCAGGATTGGCCGGAACCGCACACATTACGCCTTCCGCCTGCCTGCTTTCGGCAAAACGAGCCGGAATGTCGGGAAAGATCATGCCAAAGCAGCACTTGCCGGACATTTCTCCGCTGACTTTGCCCTGCATTCTGTTGCTAAAAAACAACAGCTCCTGTGTGTTGACCAAAATCACCAAGGATGAGGCGGAAATCATCACACCGGAGGCCGACGACATCACCCAGACTGTGCCCCTTGAAGAGCTGGCTTCAAACTATTCCGGCTATGTCCTTTTCGGCGCGCTCGAATCCCGCCTGGACAACCGGGCGGAAGAACTCAAACTGTCACACGGCAAAACCTGGTTTTGGGATGTCATCAAGCATTACGGCCCCATCTACCGGCATGTGGCGCTGGCCAGCGTCGTCATCAACCTGATCGCCGTGGCGACTCCCCTGTTTGTCATGAATGTCTACGACCGCGTGGTGCCCAACAATGCGATGGAAACGCTCTGGGTGCTTGCGGGCGGAATTTTCATAGCCTACCTTTTTGACTTTCTGCTGCGTACCTTGCGCAACTACTTCGTCGATCTGGCGGGACGCAACGCGGATGTGGTGCTTTCCAGCAAACTGGTGGACAAGGTGCTGAGCATGCGGCTGGATGCCCGGCCCGAGTCAACAGGCGCGCTGGTCAACAACCTGCGGGAATTCGAATCCGTACGGGAATTCTTCAGCTCGTCCACTTTGCTGGCCTGCATGGACCTGCCTTTTCTGGTCGTTTTCATGACCCTTCTCTTTTTCATAGGCGGCCCTATCGTGGTCATCCCCCTGCTGGCGATCCCCATACTTATCGGCGTTGGCCTGTTTCTCAAGCAGATGTCCAAGAGCGTTGCCGAACGCGGCTACCGCCAGAGCATGCAAAAAAATGCCCTGCTGGTCGAAATCGTCAACGGTCTGGAAACACTGAAATGCTGCCTTGCGGAAAAACGGATGCAGAGGTTATGGGAAGCGGTAGTCGGCCAATCGGCGGATCAGACGATCATCTCCCGCAAGTATACCAATCTGGCCATCACCATTTCAGTGCTGACCATTCAGATGGTCACCGTCGCTACCGTTATTTGGGGCGTCTACCGAATCAAAAGTGGCGAGATGACCATGGGTGGGCTTATTGCCTGCAATATCCTCATCGGACGCGGCATGGCGCCCATGATGCAGATAGCCAGTCTTTTGACCCGGTTCCAGAATTCCCGTGTCGCCTTGAAGGCGCTGGATCTGCTTATGGAACTTCCTTCGGAAAACCAGGATGAAAAGGCTCTGGCGGACTTCAGCACCCTGAAACCTTCTTTCAAGCTGGAAAACATTACCTTTTCCTATCCTGGAGCCGCCTCTCCCACACTGTACGACATCAACCTGACCATCCGCCCCGGTGACCGGGTCGGCATTATCGGACGAATGGGATCCGGCAAAAGCACGCTGGGAAAACTGCTGATAGGTCTGTACCAGCCTTCCCAAGGGACGGTGAAATATGGGGATGTGGATATCCGCCAGCTCTCCAGTGCGGATCTGCGTGGCAAAATCGGCTTCCTGCCGCAGGATGTCGTCCTGTTTTACGGCACATTGCGAGACAATATCGCCCTGGGCGATCCCGCCATCACCGACCATTTGATTCTGCGCGCCGCGACGTTGGCCGGCGTCAGCAACTTTGTCAAATCCATGCCGGCCGGGTTTGCTACCCAGGTCGGCGAACAGGGAAAATCCCTCTCCGGGGGTCAGCGTCAGGCAGTCGCCCTGGCACGGGCGCTGTTGCGGGATCCGGAGGTGCTGATTCTGGATGAACCCACCAGCAACATGGATGATGCGACCGAGCGCATGATTCAGCGCCGTCTCAATGAAATTCTCCCCAACAAGACACTTATCGTCATCACCCATCGTCCCAGCATGCTGCAGATAGTCAATCGCATTCTTGTCATGGACAATGGCCGGATCGTCATGGATGGTCCGCGTGATGAAGTTATCCGCCGTCTCCGGGAGCAAAGTACCGCTTCCAGTACCAGAAAAGGTATTCAACATGACCAACAAGAGCGAGCCTGACCATTTTACACCTCCGGCGGCCTCGTCACCGTCGTCGCAACCTCTGGTTCAACTGCCCATACAGCAGCAGGCGCAGCAACCTCCGCCCCCAAAGGGGGAACCGGGTGCCGGGCCGCAAAAGCTCCCCCAGCAGATGGTAAAGAGCCTGTTCGCGCCTTTCCAGGAACCACTCAGGGGATTGAAAGTGGACGACCTGCCCTTTACCAGTGAAGTGAACGCGGCTTGGGTGGTCAGGCCCGGGAAAAACGCCCGGGTGCTTTCCATAGCGGTGGCTGCCCTGTTCGCGTTTATGCTCCTGTGGGCTTCCATCGCCAAAATTGACGAGGTCACCCACGCCGAGGGGAAGGTCATTTCCTCACAACGAACCCAGGTCATCCAAAACCTGGAAGGCGGCATTTTGCGTGCGATTCTGGTACGGGAGGGGCAAATCGTCGAAAAAGGCGCGCCGTTGGCGCGTCTGGATAACGAAATGGCTGAAAGCTATTTCCGTGACGCCGCCCACAAGGCTTTGGACAACACGGTAAACCTTATCCGCCTGGAAGCGGAACTGGCCGGAAAGAAACCCGTTTTCCCCGACGATCTGGAAGCAAACCTGAGAAAGGGAATGGGGAACGCCGGCAAAGTGGAAGGCCTGTTCCAAAACGTCAAGCAGATCATTAACGACCAGAAAACCACTTACGCCAACCGCCAGCAGCAACGTGCGGCAGAACTGCGCGTCCTGCGGGCGCAGTACGAACAGCGGCGGCGCGATGTGGAAAGCCAGGTCGCCCGCAGAAAGCAGCTGAGCGACAGCCTGGCCCTGGCGACCCAGCAGCGCAACATAGCCGCTTCCCTGCTGCAACGGAAAAATTACGCGCAGACACAGTATCTGGAACTGCAGCAAAAGGTGGTCTCTCTGCAGGGCGAGCTCAACACCTTGGCTTCAACCATTCCCAAAGCCCAGGCGGCCGCAGAGGAAGCCCGCCAGCAGATTGAGGTGCGCAAAGCCGCACTGGATACTGCCATCACCGAGGAAATCAACAAGCGGCGCGCCGAGCTGGCCTCACTTCTGGAAACCATCTCCGCCGGCCGTGACCGGGTGAGTCGTACCGAACTGTGCTCTCCGGTACGGGGTACGGTCAAGCAGATCTACATCAATACGGTGGGCGGAGTCGTTAAACCGGGAGAATCCATCATGGATGTGGTTCCGTTGGATGATGCCCTGATGATCGAGGCGCATGTGCGTCCGGCGGACGTCGCCTTTCTGCATCCCAATCAGCAGGCCATGGTCAAGATTTCCGCCTATGATTTCTCCATCTACGGCGGACTGGAGGGAGAGTTGGTGGAGATCAGCGCCGATACCATTGAAGACCAGCGCCGTGGCGGTGAATCTTTCTATCAGGTCAAGGTCCGCACCCATAAAAACTGCATCACCTACCGCGGTGAGGATTTGCCCATTATTCCCGGCATGATGGCCACAGTGGACATTTTGACCGGCAAGAAAACCGTGCTCGACTATCTGATGAAGCCGCTGCTCAAGGCCAAGCAGAACGCGCTGCGCGAGCGCTGAAAAACGTCAGGCTTAAAAACCCGTCAATCACAAAGGCCCCGTGGATCCATGATCCGCGGGACCTTTTCATATCATCAGCCCAAACTCTTCAGAAAGACCGCCAGCGCGCCCTCTCCACCCAAACGCTGGGGCACCTCGCTCCAGGAAGAGGCCCACTTTTTCCCTTCCTTTTCGAGGAAATGAATGACCGCGCTTCGCAATACCGCCTCGCCGGCAACGGAATTTTTGCCGCGTCCCGTAATGATCAGCACGCTCCGCAAACCATTGTACACCGATCTTTCGAGAAAATACGCAACCTTGGGCAGTGCCTCGGCCCGCGTCAATCCATGGAGATCGATTTCGTCATCCGGATGGAAACGATGGCGCCGGGCGCTGCGTCTCCCCTTCGCTTCCTTTTCATCCTCCCAGTCCAGATCGTCGCGGAAAACCTTGTCGAAAGAACCAACCGCAATGGCAAAGATCTCCGCATCGCTTTGCGGCGGCGGCGTTCGCGATGCAAGCGGCCGCTCTCGCGACTCGGAGGATTCCGCATCACTCTCCTCACCGGGCAAACGCACAACCGCCAGCCGGGCCATTTCCTCTTCGAAAGTTCCTTCGAACAGCGGAGCCGCCACCGGAGAAGCTGGTTGCTTTTCCGCTTTTTTTTCATATTTTTCCGGCAAGGTTTTTTTCAAGGCACGTAACCGCCCTTTGAAATCGGAACTGGCCATAATACCTATCTACGCACCATTTTGCGACGTCCCTGCATGGAGCGTACCTGCATCTTGAACAGTTCTCCCGTTTTTTCCAGATGGAACTGATACCAGAGCGGGCCATAGTTCTCCATCTTCATCCGGCGCCCTTCCCGCAACGCGCTCAAATTCGCTTCCAGTTTTTCATCTCTGCTGGTCTTCTTCAAGCCCCGCTCCATAATCTCGATGGCCTGCTGGTGTTCGCCAATCTTGTCCATACAGAAGGCGTACAGATTCCAGAGCAACGGCTCATTCTTGGTCAGCGCCACCGCCTTTTCGAAGGTTTTCTTCATTTCCTTCGGCTTGCTGCGCTTCATATAACAGATGGCCAGCATCCCCATGGCCGCCCAGTTACGGGACAATCCTTTTTTCAAATGCTCAAAGGCCTCGGCAAAATCGCGTTTGATGTAATAGATCATACCTATCTGGGAATGAATCTGCGAAGTCACATACAACTGCCAGTGGCGATAGCGCAGACCCTTTTCCAACACCTTGATGGCGCGATCGGTGCGGTTGGCCTGCAACTCGTGTTCGGCCTCCGCCATAATCGCGGTGAGCTTCTTGACAAACAAGCGGCTCAGCACAAAAAATGCCGCCACAAACACGACCGAAGCCACCAATGTCGCATATCCCGCATATCCGGAAGCGCCTTTCCAGTATCCCCAGTACAAACCGCTGCCGACCAGCGCAGCAAGAGCAAACGATATCAAGATGTTATACATATAATGACCCCTTTTTTAGTATTTGTTCCCTTGAACAACTCTCAAAAAATAAAACGGCGCATACTGACATTCAACAACAGTCCCACACCTACCATGGTGGTAATCATGCTGGTTCCGCCGTAGGAAAACAAGGGCAAGGGCACGCCAACCACCGGCAGCAGGCCAATAACCATCCCCAAATTGATGGTTATATGCCAGAACAGCATGGCGGTCACACCGATTGCCAAATAGCGCCCAAAAAGATCGGGAGCGCGATACGCAATAAAGATTCCCCACAACACTATCAGCAGATAGGCCAGCAGCAAGGCGGCACTGCCAATAAATCCCCATTCCTCGGCAAATACCGAAAACGCGAAATCGGTGTGACGCTCCGGCAAAAACGACAACTGTGCCTGTGAACCCTGCAGAAAGCCCCTTCCCCAAAAACCGCCATCGCCGACCGCAATCTTGGACTGAATAATATGATATCCCGACCGCAGGGGATCACTCTCCGGATTCAGGAAAGTGTGGATCCGCGACTTTTGGTAGTCATGCAGGAACGACCATCCCACACACATGGTCACAGCCCCTCCGATTCCCATCAGAGCCAAAACCTGCCAACGAATGGGATTGAACAGCACCATGCTCATTCCAATGGCCAGCACAAGCATGGATGTCCCCAGATCCGGCTGCTTGAGAATCAAGCCACAGGGAATCGCCAGCAGAATACCGGAAATGAGCATATCCGCAAGAGTGCACTCACGTTCCGCGCTCCGCTTGCTGAAATAACGCGCCAAAATGACAATGATCACAATCTTGACGATCTCGCTCGGCTGAAGGTTGAAAAAACCGAGATGGATCCAACGCCGCGCCCCCATCGCCACCTTGCCAAAAACAAAAACCCCGGCCAACAGCAACACGGCGCCGCAGTAGAGCGGCCACGCCCAGCGCCGCAACCAGCGATAGTCGAACAGGCAGCAAAGCAGCGCTATCACCAGGCCAGCCCCCACCCAGCAGATCTGCCGCTGGTAGAAAGGCACCGCGTTTCCCCAGGAATGGGTGGCGCTGTAAATATTGACGACGCCGGCAATCGCTACCAGGAGCACCATCAACAGCAAAAACCAGTCAAAATGGGTTATAAGCCTGCGATCGAACATGGGGCATCACCATCCGTCAAAACAAGGATGTTTTTCATCATATGAAAGAGACTGCAGGAAAAAGCATATCACTCTTCGCCATATTCATCCTCGGGGATTTCATTGTCGGCACCTTTCACCGGCAAAGCGGGATTAAAATAATGTCCAATGATGTTGTGACAGATGGGTGCCGCCACACTGCCGCCATGCATTCCGTGCTCCACCACCACCGCCACCGCTATTTCCGGTTTGTCCGCCGGCGCAAAAGCCACATATAACGCATGATCCCTGAACCGGTAGGGAATATGCCGTTCCTGACTGCGGCTGATTCGCTCCCGCTGCTTGACCACCTGCGCCGACCCGGTTTTACCGGCAATGGCGACAGATTTCAGCCGGCTTTTCCAGGCGGTTCCCCGGCGCTCGTTGACCACCGCCACCATACCATCCCGAACCGCCCGCAGATTGCGCTCCCCCAAGGGAAGAAAACGTACCACTTCAGGCTCTTTATTGTAAGCGCCCGTGTCATCGGTAAGGGATTTGATCTCCGCGACCACATGCGGACGGTAAACGGTGCCGCCGTTGGCAATGGCGGCAGTCATCACCGCCAGTTGCAGCGGTGTCACCAACACAAAGCCCTGCCCGATACTGGCATTGACCGTTTCGCCGTCAAACCAGCGCTGTTTGAACCGCCGCATCTTCCACTCGCGGGTGGGGATCAGTCCTTTGCGCTCGCCCTTCAGCTCGATACCGGTCTTCTCACCCAGGCCCAGGGCAAAAGCCATCCGGGAAAGGCGATCAATCCCCATTTCATAACCCACCTGATAAAACCAGACGTCACAGCTTTCCCGCAAGGCCTCGTGCAGATTGACCGAACCGTGTCCGCCACGTTTCCAGCATCTGAACCGGCGCGTACCAAACTGGGCTGAACCTGGACAGAAAACGCGCCGTTCCGGATAGGTCATCCGGGATTCCAGCGCCGCCAGCGCTGTCACCATTTTGAAAGTGGAACCAGGCGGATACTGTCCATGAATCGCCTTGTTGGAAAGCGGATTACGAACATCCCGGATCAACTCCTGCCACTCCTCGCTGCTGATCCCCCGGGCAAAATGCGCCGGACTGAAACCGGGACGGCTCACCATTGCCAGTACTTCGCCGTTATGCACATTCAGCACGACCGCGCTTCCGGCTTCTGTGCCAAAAGCCATCTCCGCAGCCTTTTGCAGTTTCCAGTCGATGGTCAGCCGGATGCTTCGCCCCGGTTTGGGTTCCTTCGTTTGCAAACTCCGCAGTTTCTTGCCCCGCACGTTGACTTCAATAAACCGCTCTCCCGGTTCACCCCGCAACTCATTTTCCAAACTTTTTTCCAGGCCACTCTTGCCAATGAAATCCCCGGGATAATATTTTTCGTTTTCGCTTCCTCTCTTCGCCAGTTCCTCTTCGGTAATCTGTCCCAGATATCCCAGAAGATTGGCGGCCAAATCACCATGGGGATAGAATCGCATGGGCCGGGATTCAATAAAGACACCGGGCAAATCGACGCCATTCTCCTCCAACTGCTCCACCCGCTCCACTTCCAGATCTTCGGCCAGCACCAGCGGCAGATGCCTGGGCTGCCGTTTCACCTTGCGCCAGTACCGGTCCAGGGTTTCCCGGTCACAGCCCAAAATCGGCAACAGGCGTTCAAACAGCGATTCCGGATCGTCAATTTCCAGCGGCAAAGCCATCAGGCTGAACGAGGGACGGTTTCCCACCAGCAACTCGCCATTGCGATCAAAAATGGATCCACGCGGCGACGGCAAGGGCATGCAGCGAATGCGGTTGTTTTCCGACAGAGCGCGGTAGTGATCGCCACGCACCACCTGCAAATGCCACAGCCGCAGCAGCAGTACCGTAAAGACCGCCAGCACGACACACACCAGCAGGGAAAACCTTTTTTTGTTCGTCACAACCACAACAGCTTCCCAATCACTTTATGATAAAGTTGCCCCGTCGATATCAGTCGTGGGATTCCCAGAACAGCTCCTCTTCCTCAAGCACCGGCCCTGGCAAAGATGCCGCCCATTCCCAGCGTCTGCGCAGCCAATTGAGGCCATTCAGCAACAGAACGGCCAACAGCAGGTTGAGCCCGGCCTGGGGAAAGAGCTCTGCCGTCGCCAGTATCCATAACGAAGCGTTATCCCCAAGGACAAAGGAGAAAAAGGCCAGCAGAAAAATTTCGGCGCAGGTGCCAAAGGCCACCATATAATAAAAGGGAAATGAGGTTTCGGTATTGACATAGGCAATCAGCGCATGAACGCCAAAAAAAATCAGCGGCAATGTCAAACCGTACAAGCCAAATGTCGTGCCGGAAAAGGTATCCATGACATAGCCCATTCCAAGCACCAGCAATCCCCCGCTCAACCAGCGGCCAAAAAACGCCAGATAAACTGTCATAACAAGAAAGCCGTCCGGCTGCCAGGGTGAAGAAAGCACCCGGGGGAAAAACCATGTCTGCACTATCACCATCAGGATAACAAACAGAAGCAGGAGCACAAGATCCCGCATTATTCCTCTCCAGCATCATCCGGCTTCAGGATCAAGACCTCCTCAAGCCGGGAAAAATCCACGTTCGGCGTTACCACAACCGTTTGAAACATGTCATAATTTCGCCGCTCCACCCGGGCCACGGTACCTACCGGAATCCCCTTGGGAAACACTCCGCCCTGTCCGGATGTAATGACGAGATCCCCAACGGCAATGGTATTTTGCAACAGGGCAAAGTCCAGCGTCAGCACCCCGCCCGCTCCCCGGATGACACCGCGGGCGCGGCTCTTCTGCACCAGAGCCGAAAGCGCCGAGGAAGCATCCGTTATCAGCAACACCCGCGCTGCGTGCGGCGCCACCCGAATCACCCTTCCCACCACACCTTCGGCCACCACGACCGGCGCTCCCATGACAACACCATCGGAACTGCCCTTGTCCAGCATCACCGAGCGAAACCAGCTGGTGCTGTCATCGGCAATAACCCGTGCCTGCAAAGCCGGAAGTTCCTGTTCCTCACGGAACTCCAGCAGACGCTGCAAGCGCTGATTGGTGAGCCTTATTTCCTCCATCTCCTGCAATTTGGCCCGTAACTGCCGATTTTCCTCTTTCAGCCGCCGGTTCTCCTGGGAGACCCCCACCAACCGGAAATAATTTTCCCCCCAATTGCCCAGCGTTGTGGCAATCCAGGTAGCCCCCCGCTGAAACGGCGCCATGCTCTCCAGAACAACCTTTTCAAACAGCGTGGTTGTTTCGCGCTTGCTCAGCTGGACCGAATAGACAAGCAAAGCACAGATCATCAGAAAAATGATGAAAATACCCCTGCGAAATTTTCTTATCCAATCCAGCATAGGCATACCAGGGCGCGGGCAGAAGGGCAAAGCATCTGTCACCGGCGCGGTTATTCAAAAACCAGTCACCGTTAAAACGTACTCGTGAAAACATCAGGGACGACCCGCACGCGAGCCGCCCCTGATAAGACTGTCAGGATACCTTGATAAAAACCACAAAAAACCTGACCGCATCCGCAAACATCACGAACCGCGGCAAACGGTCAGAACTTTATGGAAATGCGCTTCAACAAATTCAGTTCCTCAAGTGCCTTGCCTGCTCCCAGAGCTACGCAATCCAGAGGATTTTCCGCCCGATACACCGGCAAACCAGTTTCTTTCTGAATAAGCTTGTCCATATTTCGCAGCAGGGAGCCGCCTCCGGCCAAATAGATGCCGTTATCGACCAGATCGGCAGCCAGCTCCGGCGGCGTCAGTTCCAGAGCTACCCGTACCGCGCCCAGAATGGCATTGACGGTATCCTGCAACGCCTCACGGATCTCATCAGAATTGATGACCTGATTTTTGGGAATCCCGGTTACCAGATCGCGCCCCTTGACCTCCATGGTGAGCAGTTCCTCACCATCCATATGGAACGCGCTTCCGATTTCAATCTTTATCTGCTCCGCCGTCCGCTCGCCAATAAGCAAACTGTACGTGCGTTTCATGTACTGCACGATAGCTTCGTCCTGCTTGTCGCCCCCCACACGCACGCTCTGCGAGTAGACAATACCCGCCAGCGAAATCACCGCCACTTCCGTTGTCCCGCCGCCAATATCCACGATCATGTTGCCGGCAGCCTCAGTAATGGGCAGACCCGCGCCAATCGCCGCCGCCATCGGCTCTTCGATCAGATACACCTCACGCGCTCCCGCCGCTTCCGCTGCTTCCTTTACCGCACGCCGCTCCACCTGGGTCACGCCGGACGGCACGCAGATGATAATGCGCGGCCGCAACATCGTTTTGCGATTGTGTGCCTTTTGAATAAAATACTTGAGCAGCTTCTCCGTAATGTCAAAATCCGCTATCACACCATCTTTCATGGGACGAATGGCAACAATGCTTCCCGGCGTGCGCCCGAGCATTTTCTTCGCCTCAATGCCCACGGCCAGCGCCTTCTTCTGATCGTAACCCTCTTTTGATACCGCCACTACCGAGGGCTCATTGACCGTGATGCCTTTTCCTCTCAAAAAAACCAATGTATTGGCCGTGCCAAGATCGATGGCCAAATCGCTGGAAAACATGCCCCAAAAAAAGTTGAAAAATCCAGACATACCGCGGTTATCTCCCTTTACAGTCCTATAATATGAGTTACTTGCTTTTTCCGCAGGAATCGCCCTTGTCCTAAAAGACAACCGCGCTTACCATATGGATGAACATTTTGGAAGGAGAAAACGTTCTCGGCGCCTCTCCCCCTCATTTTGCAGTGATCAAATGTAAAAATGATTTTAGCAACGGCCTTATGGTTTTGCAAGTATCCACACGAAAAGGCATTGTAACCACCAGACGCTTCTTATATAAATGCAAATTTTTAAAGCACCGTTTACCGCTCCTGCAAACTCCGGCAGGAAGAGACACCGGGGAACGGTAAATTACTCTTCAAGGGAGGAAAAACTGTTACCATGCTTGACGCCATTCGCAAAAAGCAAAAATCAGTCTTCATCCAGGCCATCTTCTGGATCATCATCGCCGCCTTTATTGGGACCATATTTTTGGTCTGGGGCAAAGGAGAATTCGGCAACGAAAAGGACGATCGCCTAGCTGTGGAAGTGAACGGTACCCGCATCAATCTGGACGTTTACGAGCAAACCCGGCAGAACTTGGCCTCTTTCTACCGGCAGATCTACGGCGGTCAGTTCTCTCCGGAGATGGAAAAGCGTCTCAATCTCCCTCAACAGGCCCTGCAGAAGCTGATCGATCAGACGCTTTTGCTTCAGGAAGGAAAACGGCTGGGAATCACCGTGTCCAAAAAGGAGTTGATCGACTCCATCGCCGCCATTGAGGCGTTTCAAGTTGACGGCGTTTTTAACCGTCAGCAGTATATTGGTCTCCTGGCCCACCAGCGTCTTACTCCCGCCCAATTCGAGCAGTCGCAGCGCAACCACCTGCTGATGGAGAAGACACAGAACAAAGTGGCGGAAAGCGCCAAGGTTTCCGACGAAGACGTTTTGAACGCCTTCAAAAAACGCGAGGAAAAAATCAACCTGAACTTTGTCCGTATGAAACCTTCGGCCTTTGAGGAAAAGGTCACGGTGGACAATTCCAAACTCGAAGAGTTTTTGGCCGAACACAAGGAAATGTTCAGGGTCCCCGAAAAGTTCGTCATTGACTATGTGACTTTCGATCCCGCGAATTTCCGGGAGCAGGCGGGTGATCATACGCCCGAAGAGCAAGAGCGTTACTACAACCGCCACCGCGAACAGTTCGAAATAGATGAAAGCGTCAAGGTGGCGCAGATCGTACTGGGATTTCCGGAAAACGCCGATGATGCGGCCAAGGAGCAAGTCCGCGTACTGGCGGAAAAAACGCTGGACGAGCTGCGTACCGGAGCCGACTTTGCCAAAGTGGCGGCTGAACGCTCCACCGACAAGGAAAGCGCAGCCAGGGAAGGCGTCATGGGCACTTTTGGCCGCGGCGGCGCGTTGGCACCCGAGCTGGAAGATGCCGTCTTCGCCTTGCGCAAAGGCCAGATAAGCGAGCCCATTGCCATGGATGACGGTTATCACCTGATCAAGCTTCTGGAGTATACCGAAGCCGGCTTCAAACCCCTTGAAACCGTCCTGGACGAAGTCAATGCCGGCCTGAGCGAGGAAAAGGCCCGGGCCTTGGCGCTTGACAAGGCCATGGACTTCTACAACATCAACCGCCGTGAACATGACCTGGCCGCCGCCGCCAAAGCGGTCGGAATGCCTCTCGGAACCACACCGCCCTTTGAAACTGGAGAAGCGGCAGGCGATCTGGGCATTCTGACGGAAAATGCCGCCATGGTTACCGATCAGGCGCCGGGCAATCTCAACCGTCCCATGTCGCTGGGCGGTAAAATCGTCGTGATGTCCCTGCGGGAACGCCAGCCAAGCTTCATTCCCCAGCTTGCCGAAGTCCACGAGAAAGTGGAACAGATGATGCGCGAGGAAAGCGCCGCCCAGCTTGCCAAAGATGCCGCGGC
>JAFZPK010000111.1 GCA_017552515.1 Deltaproteobacteria bacterium
AGCAGCCATATATCCCGAAACAGGATCTGCTCCGGTTTGAGCGAAAAGATGTCCAGCGGACGGCCATCCAGATACACATCCACGGGCTCGCCCTCGGCAACCGGACGCGAACAGCGCCGCACCCGCTGCCCGCCCACATGCACGCCGCCCAAATCCAGGATCCGGCGGGCCATTCCCCGCGACATGCCGGTATGGGCCGCCACAAAGCAGTCCAGACGCAATCCGTTCTCGTCGTTTTCCGGAACCAGATGCCAATTTTGGGGCTTCATTTTCGGCATGAATCTCTCTGCAAGCTCCCGTTTATGCTCTCGTCTGTGCTTTTGATTCTGATTGTCGCCGCTGGATTCCGGAGCGGCCCCCCGCAGCATGACGTCCGCACCATACCCAATCCGACAGCGTCCGCCAAACAAAAAAAATCGGGCAGCCCATGACAGTCTGTCACGCGTTGCCCGAAACGTTCCGGAATCATACTCTCCCTTGCCAAGTCAGCTCATTTCAAAATGATAGGTACTGGACAGCACAACAGCAAGAGGAATATATAGAAATTTTCACCATACAAGATCCCCGCTGTCCCGCAAAGGACCACACCATGATGTCACTCTCCCGCTGCGTCCTCATGCTGTTTCTTCTGCCTGTCCTTTCCGGCTGCGCCGGCGTGAAGGTTTCCACCATTGACGCCGAAAAATATATGGAGCAGCGCAGGGGTGACGTGCTTACCTCCGGCAAGCTCAGTGGCTATACGAAAACGTCGCTCCAGGTGCTTGGAATGGACGCCGAGGCATGCGCAAAGGACGGAGAACCATGCCGCAGGTCGCTTGCGGTCACACAGGGGCTTGACAAGGAGAAAAAACTCTCGGCTCTTTCCGAACTCTGGCTTCAGGAGGCAATAGCGCAGGAACGCAGGCATCACGCGTATACCACCGCGCTGCAGGCCTACCTCGAAACGGCACGCCATGCGTATGCCTATCTCTTCCTGTCCGAGCGTCCCATGTCCGGGCGAACGCTGGAAGAACGACCTACGCAGGTGAGGGATTACTACAACTTTGCCGTGCAGCAGGCGGTCATGCTTCTCTTCCGTTCCACAAAAGACAATGACGGGAAGCCTCCAGCATCCAGGGACGACGTCGTCCGGGAATGGTCGGTGACCTTTGACCAGCGTGAAAACCCTCTGCCCCTGTCTGGTGCCCACCCCACAGAAATCCTGCCTGCCTTCACCCTGGCCTTTGACGGGATCAGAAATCAATACCGCAGGGACGGGCTTGGCGCAGAGATGGTTGCCGTCATGCCGAAAGGGAAAAGCAACGCATCCTGGATCGAAATGCGCTACCCCGCCTTGACCGTCATCCTCGATTTTCCGGGCGAGACCATGGAACGCATTCTGGACAGAAAGGAAACTGTTCTCCACGTGTACGACCCCTTCAGGACGGAGCGCGTGACACTGCGGGGAATCTCCGTCCCCCTGGCCGGCAATTTCACGTCCGGTTACGGGCTGTGGCTTGCCCGCTCCTTCTTCGCGCGGCAGTCGCTCGGGACACTTATAGGCAAGGGCAACATGCTGAAAAGACCGCATGTTTTCCTGACGCAGCCATACCAGCCAGACAAGAAAACCATCATCATGATCCATGGCCTTGCGAGCAGCCCTGAAGCCTGGATCAACGTGGCAAACGAAATCATGGGAGATGAGGAACTCGCCCGCAGCTGCCAAATATGGCAGATCTATTACCCGACAAGTTTCCCGCTCGCCGTCAGCAACTTTGAAATACGCAAGGCCCTGTCCCAAACCATTGCCGCCTTCGATCCCAAGGGAGAGGACGTTGCCACCCGCGATATGCTGATTGTCGGGCACAGCATGGGAGGGATCCTTGCACGGCTGATGGTATCCTCATCCGGAAACACTCTGTGGGACGCGCTGGCGAAAAAGCGGGGTCTGAAGGGGGAACGGCAGCATAAAGCCAGGAAACAGTTCCACGACTATCTGTTTTTTGAGCCGGTGCCACAGATCGGGAGGGCGATCTTTATCGCCGCACCACACCGGGGCACGCCGTTTGCCGACAACAGCCTCGCCCGTTTCGCTGCCAAGCTGGTCACGCTGCCTGTACACCTGATAAAGGACGTTATTCAGCCAGCACTTACGCTCCTGTCACCAGATCAGGTCTCTCAGTCCGTGCATTCTTTCAATGGCATTGCCAATCTGAGCGCGCATAATGCGTTTATTCAGGCTTCCGCGGCACTACCCATCGCAAGCGGTGTGCCGTTTCATTCCATCATCGGCAACAATACGCCAGGCGTTCCGCTTGAAAAATCCGATGATGGGATCGTGCCATACTCCAGTGCGCACCTTGAAGGCGCAGCATCAGAAAAAGTCATTGCTTCAGGACACAGCGTGCAGGAAACGCCGCAGGGAATTCTTGAGCTGCGTAGAATCATACATGTCCATCTGCGTGAACATGCGGACAGGGTTGCCAGATCAAGTCGAAATGAGTAGGGGCGGCCCTATGTGGCCGCCCAATGGGCCGTAATCCTTGCCCAATTTTGGAGGTTCCCCTTCTCAATGCAGGGCTACCTTGCGCACAAAATCGAATTCTTTCATGCTTTCCACAATATCCAGAACTAACCGGTCGGCAGGATGAATCGTAAAGTCAAAGCGCGACTCCCGGTTCTCCATATCGTACTCCACGGAAAAGTCCGAAATGGTCACATTGCGGGAGCGCAGATGCTGCTCCAGCAAGGGAAGAACATCGTTTCCACTCCGGCAGGTTATGGAAAGCATCCGGTAGCTGCCGCGCCGCACCCGGGCTTCCAGATGTTTGAGCACACCCAGCGCCACCAGGGCCACAAGCGTGGTGAAGATCGACAAAAAATACAAGCCCGCCGCGACCGCCATGCCCAACCCAGCGGCAACCCACAGGCAGGCCGCTGTCGTCAGGCCACGGATCGACAGCCCTTCCCGCATGATGGTTCCAGCGCCTATGAAACCAATGCCGGTCACAATCTGACCGGCAATACGGGTCGGATCGAGGCTGTTCACCGTACCGGCCGCATACTTCAACGCATAGGCCTCGGAAAGCAGCACCATCAGACAGGCCCCCAGGGAAACCAGAAGATGCGTCCGGAATCCGGCGGCACGGCCGTGATATTCCCGTTCCAGCCCGATCAGTCCTCCCAGCAGGGCGGCCAGAACCAGACGCACGGCAAAAACCGTTGTTATCTGCGGCGTTATTTCCATTTCCCCGCCTCCTTTCGCCCCCGGAGCCGGCAGGCTGTTTTCCTGTCAAAAAGGCTTTCTTCCCCATCAGCCTTAATAATGCACCTTTTCAAATAAAAAGGGCAGTCCCTGAATCGGGACTGCCCTGGCACTTCTTTTTAAGATTGGTTCCCGAACAGGAGCCTCTCTTAGGTTGCCTCTTCCTGCTGCGCCTTGAGCTGCTGGATCAGTTTGTCCACCAGCTGCAGCGGCACTTCCTCGTAATGTGAAAACTCCATGGTGAAGATTCCGCGGTCGGAGGTCATGGAACCCAGCTCGGACGAATATTTCAACACGGAGGCCATCGGCACGTTGACGCTGATGACCTGATAGCCACCCTTCGCCTCGGAACCCAGTACCCGGCCGCGACGCGAGTTGATGTCGCCGATAATATCGCCCATGCATTCGTCCGGAACGGAGATTTCCATCTTCACAATCGGCTCAAGCAGCACGGGATTGGCCTGTTCCATTGCCTTCTTGAAGCCCATGGAACCGGCAATCTTGAATGCCATTTCCGAAGAGTCGACTTCGTGATAGGAACCGTCGAACAGCGTTACCTTGAAGTCGACCACCGGATAACCGGCGAGAATGCCCTTGGCGGAAGCCTCCTGAATGCCCTTGTCCACCGCGGGAATATACTGGCGCGGAATGGCGCCGCCGACAATCTTGTCGATAAACTCGTAGCCCGCGCCCCGGGGCTGCGGTTCCACCTCGATCCAGGCATCCGCATACTGGCCGCGGCCACCAGACTGTTTCTTGTACTTGCTCTGCAGCTTGGTTTTGCCCTTGATGGTCTCACGATAGGGAACCTTGGGCTCGCGCAGATCCACGCCGACACCAAATTTGCGTTTGAGCTTGTCAACCGTCACTTCCAGATGCAGCTGGCCCATACCGGACAGGATCAGTTCGTGCGTTTCCTCGTCACGAGAAATCTGCAGCGTGGGATCTTCCTCGGTCAGGCGCTGCAAGCTGGCGGCGATCTTGTCCATGTCGCCCTTGTTCTGCGCCTGCAGGGCAAACGAAATAACCGGCTTCAGGGTCTCCGGACCGGGAAGCACAACCGGTTTGGCGGCATCGCACAGGGTATCGCCGGTCACCGTGCTTTTCAGCTTGGCCACTGCGACGATATCACCGGCGGAAGCACTTTCGATGGGTTTCTGCTTTTTCCCTTCCAGGCAGAACAGCTGGCCAATGCGCTCGGTTGTATCCTTGCCGGGATTGAATACATCCGAGTTGCTCTTCACGGTTCCGGAATACACCCGGAACAGGGTCAGCTTGCCGGTAAAGGGGTCGCTGATGGTTTTGAAAACCCGCGCCGCGAACGGAGCGTCGTCTTCGCAGGGGCGTTCCTCTTCCGCGTCGCCGCCCGGAACCTTGCCCACAACCGGTTCACGCATCGCCGGCGACGGCATGTTCTGCGCCATGATGTCCAGCAGCACGTCCAGGCCAATCATCGCCGTCGTGCTTCCGCACAGGACCGGCGCGATGATGCACTCTGCCACGCCCTTTTTCAGTCCTTCGAGGATTTCCGCATCGGACAGTTCTTCCGTCTCCAGATATTTTTCCATGAGCGCGTCGTCCGTCTCGGAAACCGCTTCCACCAGCTCTACACGCAGCGTCTCGGCCTCGTCCTTCAGATCGGCGGGAATATCGCCTTCCGTCGCCTTGCCGCCGTTGTAGGTATAGGCCTTCATGGTGACCAGGTTGATCACGCCCTTAAGGCCGCTTTCCGCGCCAATCGGCAGAGCGGCGGCGACGATCCGCGGGCCGCCCGTCAGGGTCGATGTCAGATCCTTGATGGTCGTCTCGAAATTGGCGCCTTCCCGGTCCATCTGGTTGACGAAGATCATGCGGGGAACCTTATACTCACCGCTCCACTCCCAGATCTTGATCGCCTGCGCCTTGATGCCCCCCACTGCCGGCGCTATCAACAGGGCACCGTCCATTACGCTGATGGCGTCGCGGGTATCATGCAGAAAGTTGGTGTAGCCCGGAGTATCGATAATGTTGAACGTGGTTCCCTTCCAGTCGAAATGATGGATGCTGGAGCTGATCGTCAAATGACGCTTGATCTCTTCAGGCTCGAAATCCATGGCGGTCGTGCCATTTTCCACCTTGCCCAGACGGTCGATGGCGCCGTTCATGAACAGCAGCGCTTCCGACAACGTGGTTTTTCCCGCGCCGCCATGCCCAACAATGCCAACATTTCTCAGTTTTTCCCTAGCACACTTGCCCATTTATTCTCCTTTCCATAAAGCCCCGCCCTCTTTTTCCGGATACATAACGCGGGCGCCGATTTCTGTTTGGCACTTAAGTTTATACCAATATAAGTATTGTAACGCAAAGTGACATTATCGCCCAAACATTACATGTGCTGTCAACATGAAAAAACTATTTTAATTCAACGGTTGCGTTCGTACAGAATGCGCAGCCCCTTCATTGCCAAAAGCGGATCAACGCGGTCTATCGCCGAAGAGCCCGAAGCGATCACCGCGCTCAAGCCCCCGGTGGCAATCACCGGCGGATCCTCGCCCGCCTCCGCCTTCATCTGCGCGACAAGCCCATCCACCATGGCCGTGTATCCGAAAAACAGCCCGGCCTGGATGCTGTTGACCGTGTTGGTGGCAATGATCTTCGGCGGCCGCACCATCTCCACGCGCGGCAGCTTGCTGGTCTTGCTGAACAGGGCTTCCGCCGCGATGCTCAAACCGGTGGCAATCGCCCCGCCCATATACTCTCCGCGGGAGGAAATAAAATCGAAGGTGGTGGCGGTGCCAAAATCCACGACGATGACCGAGCGGCGGAATTCTTCGTAGGCGGCAACGGCGGTTACAATACGATCCGCGCCGACCTCCCGGGGATTGTCGTAGAGAATGGGCATACCCGTTTTGACGCCCGGACCAACTACCAGCGGTTCAATGTGCAGGTAGCGGCGGCAGAAATCGCTCAACGGTCCCAGTACCGGCGGCATCACACAGGAGATGATGGCATGCCGGACCCCGTCCAGCCGCATATGCGCAAACTGAAAAAGGCTTTCCAGCATGACCGCATACTCGTCACCGGTGCGCAGCTGGCCGGAACCCATCCGCCAGTTGGCGCGCAGGGTCTCCCCCGAAAAAACACCCACATCAATATTGGTATTGCCCACATCAAAGGCCAGCAGCATTCGTGTCCCCGCTTTTCCTGTTATCCGTTCCTCTTAAGGAGCCGTTGTATCATAGGCCAGAACATCCCCGCTCACAACCCGCTCGGTGCGGCCGTCGGCCAGCCGCAGCCGCAGCCCTCCATCCGGATCGAGGCCCAGCACCGTGCCAGAAATTTTCTCCGCACCGGTATCCACCGTCACCTGATGCCCCAAAACGGCACAGCGGGCCTCCCAGCATGACCGCAGGCGCGCGTTGAAACCTTCGCGCAGCAGTTCCCGGTAAAGGCGGGCCAAATCCACAAAAAAATCGCGGGCCACCGCAATTCTGGATACTTCGCGGCCGCTTTCCAAAAACGCCGAGGTCGCGGGATACAGCACCCGCTGCGGCAACTGATCCCGCCGGGCATTCAGATTGATGCCCACGCCCAAAATGACGAATTCCACCCCTGCGCCCGATGAAGCAACCGATGCCTCACCCAGCAGTCCGGCGATCTTGCGCCCGTTCACCAGCACATCGTTGGGCCATTTGACGCGGGCGGCAAGCCCGCACTGCCGCTCCAGGGCACCGACAACGGCCAACGGCGCCACCAGGGTAAGATGCTCCGCATAACGGGGCGGGCGCAGAACAACCGACATGTACAGATTGACGCCCGCGGGAGAAACCCACTCCCGGTCCATCCGCCCGCGCCCGGCGCTCTGGCTGTCGGCCATGACCACCGTGCCTTCCGATGCGCCCGCAAGCGCCAGCTCCCGCGCGTAGGTATTGGTGGAACCAACGCTCTCCAACAGGACAAGCGAAGCGCCAATGCCGCAGCCACACAGTTGCGGATCGTCGTATAAAGCCCTCAGATCCTCCATGTCCCCCCGGAACTTTTCCCGAAATCAGGTGCTCGCCAAAGGCGTCACGATGCCCCGGTTTCAAAAAGCATCGAGATATCCATCGCCCGCGCCGAGTGCGTGAGCGCGCCCACCGAAAGAATGTCGACGCCTGTCTGCGCAAAGGTCCGGACGGTGTCCAGCGCCATGCCTCCGGAAACTTCCAGCAGCGCCCGTCCGTTCACCAGCGCAACCGACTCGCGGACACGCTGCACATCCATATTGTCCAGGAGCAGAATATCGGCCTTCGCTGCCACCGCTTCCGCCACTTCCTCCAAAGTGGAAACCTCCACCTCAATTTTCAGCGGATGCGGCGCTCCCGCGCGGGCACGGCGCACAGCTTCGCCAATACCTCCGGCGGCACGGCTGTGATTTTCCTTGATCAGCACGCCATCGGCCAGTGAAAAACGATGATTGCGCCCGCCTCCGACCCTTACCGCATATTTTTCCATGCTCCTCAAACCCGGCGTGGTTTTACGGGTATCCGTAATGGAGGCCTTCGTTCCCGCGACCTCAGCGACAAAGCGCCGCGTCAGCGTGGCGATGCCGCACAGACACTGCAGGAAGTTGAGCGCCACCCGCTCGGCTTCAAGCAGAGACACCGCACGGCCTTCAACCCGCGCGAAAACCGTTCCCTTGGAAATTTCATCCCCGTCGGTGAAAGAAGAAATAAAGACCGTCTCCGGATCAACCAGGGCAAAGGCGCGTCTGGCCACATCCAGACCCGCCAAAACCAAATTCTCCTTGGCCAGAAGTTCCGCACGGGCCCTTTTCTCCGGGTTGACGGTGATCCTGGTCGTTACATCGCCGCTGCCCAGATCCTCCTTCAATGCCCTCAGTACCGTTTCATCCCATTCGAGCATGGACAATATCTTTCCAGATTTGCTTACGCTTCGTTTTCCGCCAGTTCTTCCCAGCGGGCATAGAGCGTTTCCAGATCATCACGCGCCGCCGCGTGGCGCTGGATGGTTTCATGAAATTTTTCGGTATCCGCATAGAAAGCCGGATCCGCCAGCAGCTGCTCCAGCCCGGCCACTTCCTCCTCCCGGGCCGCAATAGCCGCCTCCAACTCCTCCAAAGCCTTGCGCCGCCGCCGATCTTCCCGCCGGACCTCGCGGCGTTCCTCATACTCCTGGCGGCGGATCTCATTGACGGCCTTCGCCTCCGGCGCACGCGAAACCGCGCGACTTTCAACACGATCCGCGCTGTGGCTCAAATCGCCTTCAGCCTCCTTGGCGCGCAGAAAGTCGGCATAGTTGCCGACATGCGACACCACGTGCCTGTCCTTGACTTCCCAGATACGGGTCGCCAGCCGATCCACAAAGTAGCGGTCATGGGAAACCAGCACCATGGAGCCGTCATAGTGCACCAGCGTATCCAGCAGGACTTCCTTAGAGTCCATGTCCAGATGGTTGGTCGGTTCGTCCAGGAGCAGGAGGTTGCGGGGCTTAAGCAGAAGGCAGGCAAAGGCCAGCCGGTTGCGTTCTCCGCCGGAGAGTACTTTGACCTTCTTGTCCACATCCTCTCCGGAAAACAGAAAGCCCCCCAGAATGCTCCGCAGCTCCGGCACCATTTCGAAGGGAGAAGCCGCCGTCATCTCCTCAAGGACACTTCGCTCCGGATCAAGCTGCGTTGCCTGGTTCTGGGCGAAATAGCCTATTTTCAGGCCTTCACCGGCACGCCGCACACCCGCTTTCGGGGGCTCGACTCCGGCCAGTATCCGCATCAGCGTCGATTTTCCCGCGCCGTTGACACCGACCAGCGCAATCTTCTCTCCACGTGTCACCATCAGGTTGACATCTTCAAGCACCGTCAACTCGCCGTAGCCCTGGGCAACGCCGCTCAGCTGCAGGACATCCCGGCCCATTTTGGGCGCCGGAGGAAAGTGGAAGCCAATATGACGGGGCTGCGGAGGTATTTCGATGCGCACCATCTTTTCCAGCTGCCGCAGACGGCTCTGCACCTGCGCCGCCTTGCTCGCCTTGTAACGGAAACGCCCTACAAACAGCTCCAGCTTGGCTATTTCTTCGTCCTGGCGGCGTTTTTCCTCGCGCAAGGCGTCCACGTACTGCTGGCGCTCGGCCAAATAGGCGGTATAGTTGCCCGGATATTCACGCAGCTGGCCATTCCAGACCTCAACGATCTTTTCGACCACCTGATCCAAAAAGTAGCGGTCATGGGAAACCACCACCACGCTAAAAGGATAATTCCGCAAAAAGTCTTCCAGCCATTCACGGGTGGGCAGATCCAGATGGTTTGTCGGCTCATCCAGCAGCAGCAGCTGCGGACGGCACAGCAGCAGCCTCGCCAGCGCAATGCGCATTTGCCAGCCGCCGGAGAAGGTCTCGCAGGGCTTCTCCCAGTCGCTGCGGGCAAAGCCCAGTCCATCCAGCACCCGGGCGACCTCGGCCTCCATGGAATAGCCGCCCCGCGCCCGGAACCTTTCCTGCAATTCCGCATAACGCGCCAGCGACTTTTCGTCGTCGAGACGGCTTTCCAGCGCCCGCAGCTCCTTTTCCAATCCGGTCAGCTCGGTCAGCGCGGCACTGGTTTCAGCAAAAAGCGAACGAGAGCCGAAACCGGTTACCATCTGCGGCAGATAGCCGACCATGGCGTCCCGGGAAATATCCAGCGTGCCCCGATCCGGTTCCAGTTCGCGGGCCAAAATGCGCAGCAATGTTGTCTTGCCCGCGCCATTGGGACCGCACAGGCCAATACGCTGGTTATCGCCGACCACCCAGGAGACATCCGACAACACCGTGCGCCCGCCAAAATCTTTGCCGATACCGTTGAGATGAAACATGAAAAAAAGAAAGAAATTCAAAAATCCATTAAAAAACGCTGGAGTCCGCTCCGATTGGGAGTACCGGCATCCCGCTCCATCCACCGAAGTTCACGCTGCCTTTTCCATCCCTGATGGGGCCATCTTCAGATGACAGCATACCGGCCAGCTCCAAACGCCGCGCCTTTGCCGATATTCAAAAGCGATCCCAGCGCCACCGCCCACCACAGATCCTCCAGACCGGGGCCGGACACTGCCAGTTCCCCAACCACGCCGCCGATGGTCTCCTGGCCTGCGACAGATTTCCAGTCACGCCACTCCAGACGGGAAAGCGTCGTCTCAAGCCCATTCGCCAGATCAACCAGCCGGCGGGCGTTGATGCTGCCGCGCATCTGGCAATAGTAGTAGAGCATTGAAGTCACCCGCCGCAGCATAAAGGGAAAAACATCTCCAAACCCGGGTTGAAACAATGGCTTGCCGTGCGACATCAGACGAGCCGGCGTATCGAAACGCACGGCCATTTCCGTTTCTCCGCGTCCGGCGGCAAAATCTTCCAGCCACCACGACAAGGGGATCAGCGCCGGAGCGAAATCGCCCTCTCCTTCCATCCAGACGAGACGGCGATTGCCGCTGGCATCTTCCGACTCGACACACTCCAGCGTAAAGCGCAGAAGTCCCGCTTCCACGCCATATTCGCCCATTTCCGCCATCAATTCAATCAAACGCGGCAATTCCTGAACACCCTGCCCAAACAGCCGGAAGGTCAGAAAGGCACACGAGCCTGCCGCAACTTCCAGCGGAATTTCCGCAGGCGGCACCAACACAAAGGCAGGCGCCGGTTTCTGATGCTGGTGCGCCTCATGAAAATCGACTTGAGGATCCACCAGATCCGCATAGGGCTGGCCTTTCACGCTTTCCAGCCGGCGCGCCGCCTTTAAAAGGCCCGCGCGCATTCCCAAAAGCAGCTGGGCGGTAAAGAGCGAACGCTCCACCATCCGCAGTTTAAAATGCACAAGTGCGAAATCCGCTCCTTCCAGCGATGGATGGGTCAATTTCATCGGAATATCCTCCCTTCCTCAACCCTTGTTCCCAAATTCGCCGTTTTCACAACAGCGTTTTCAGGTACTCACGGTTTAACGCGGCTATGAAACGCACACTCAACCCCTTGGGACAGGCGGCCTCGCATTCATAGTGATTGCTGCAGTTGCCAAAACCGTGCTGCAACATGGCCTCGGTCATGACACACACACGCTGGCGCGCCTCCACTTTTCCCTGCGGCAGCCGCGCCAGCCCCGCCACCTTGGCGCCGGTAAACAGCATGGCGGATCCGTTGGGACAGGCGGCCACACAGGCGCCGCAACCGATGCACTCGGCGGCGTCCATGGCATACTCGGACGCCTCATGCGCCACCAGAATGGCATTGGCGTCGCGGGCCGAGCCGGTGTTCACCGAAATATAGCCTCCCGCCTGCACCAGAGCATCCAACGCCGAACGATCCGTCACCAGATCCCGCAAAACCGGAAAGGCCCGGGCGCGAAACGGTTCAATGTAAATGGTGTCGCCATCTTTAAAGTGGCGCATGTGCAGCTGGCAGACGGTCGTACGCCTGAAACCTCCATGCGGGATGCCATTGATGGTCAGCGAACAGGCACCGCAAATACCCTCACGGCAGTCGTGGTCAAAGGCTATGGGCTCCGCTCCCTCCTTAATCAGGCACTGGTTCACCATATCCAGCATCTCCAGAAACGACATGTCCGGGCTGACATCGTGCGCCTCGTGCCGCTCCAGCCGTCCAGGCTCCTGCGGCCCGTTCTGCCGCCACACATACAGAGTCAGATTCATCATCATCTCCCACATTCACGATTGCCGTTCTCGCCGGCGTACATTTTACTTGTAACTTCTTACCGCAAGCTTGACATTCTCGAAGGCCAGCGGCTCCACGTGCCGCACCGGCGGCGTTTCCTCCCCCCGATATTCCCAGGCGGCGACATGGGCGAAATGCTCATCGTCACGCAGTGCCTCACCATCCTTTGTCTGGTGTTCCACCCGGAAATGTCCACCGCAGGACTCGTCGCGCTCCAGCGCATCCCGCACCAGAAGTTCCGCGAAATCCAGAAAATCTTCCAGCCGCAGGGCCTTTTCCAGTTCCTGGTTG
>JAFZPK010000112.1 GCA_017552515.1 Deltaproteobacteria bacterium
GAACAACTCTTGCTCCTTTTGGCAATAAAATAGGCAGCCCTTGCCCGATATAATCAACAGTACTAAAGTATTCCAATTCTCTTCCGAGCTTATTATGATCGCGTTTTCTTGCCTCTTCTCTCATATTTAAGAAATCAGCCAGCTCTTCTTTACTCTGGAATGCAATTCCATATATCCTTTTCAGCATCTTGTTTTTTTCATCGCCTCGCCAATAAGCCCCGGCACTTGCCAGCAATTTAAATCCATTGTGTTTCACATATCCAGTAGAATTCAAATGCGGTCCAGCGCATAAATCAACGAATTCTCCCTGCCTGTAAAAAGATATTTCTTCATCGTCCGGAATATCATTAATCAGCTCCAACTTATATGGCTGATCTTTCATTAGTTCGATCGCCTCATCTTTTGGCAAAACGAACCTTTCAATCGGCAATCTCTCCTTACATATATTCTTCATTTCCTTTTCGATCGCCTCTAACGAATCATTTGTAAATGATTCTTCTATATCTATATCGTAATACCATCCTTCATCAATTGCAGGACCAATTGCCAATTTTGCATTAGGATACAATCTTGTAATTGCTTGTGCCATAATATGTGAGCATGTATGCCAATATGTTTTCCTAAACTCTTTGTTTTCAAATGTAAGTTCTTCCATTACATTCATTCCTTTCTTTTCAACATTACTATTATTTTGGTTTATCATATCATTTATAAAGTTCACAGCACTTCTTTTAAACAATCATATATTCTCGAAACCTTTAGAAATGCTGGCAATGCACCGAAATTCCTGTCAAGACGGCCCACAAAGGCACCTGTCTTGCCAAGAGGTTATGGTACCGCCGAGCAGCCCGGCAAAACCAGCCCCTACAAGTTTACCACTTCTCCAGCAGTTTGGAGTGTATTTTTCCACGATCTGCACATAGTACTGGTACATCTGCTGTCAAAAAACGTGATTTCTATTGGATTTGAATGAAAGCGTCAAATACAAAAAGGTAAGAAAAACAAAGCCCGGTAAGTTTTTTCGGAAACTTACCGGGCTTTGGTGGTGTGCTCTTTGGTAGGCACGGGCGGAATTGAACCGCCGACCCCTACCGTGTCAAGGTAGTGCTCTCCCCCTGAGCTACGTGCCTATCGCCAATTGCGGAGAAATTTTTACACCAAGATAAAAAATGGAGTCAAGACATTTTCTCCTGAAAGATTGTTCCAGGAAAGAATTCTCAGAAAGCATAGGTCAAATTGGCTCCTAACAGATAGGCCTTGCTCTCATAGGTACCGGTCTGGATAGCGTTATCCACATGGCGGTCCTGGAAAACGACAAGCATATAGGCCATATCAAAAGTCACATGTCCTTGGCGATAACTGAAACCCACGGTGTAGTTACTGCGATCAGCATCGGGAAGCTCCGGTCCCAGGGTACGTTCCGGCGTTGGCGTACGGTCGTAGGCATAGCCCGCACGGACGCTGAAACGCTCCGAAACATCGTACTGGACACCAAATCTGAACGCCCAGCTGTCCTCCCAATCCTTTTCGGAATAGTAATCGGGAATGGTCGCCCGGGAGTCGAAATTCGCCTCCAGTTTCTTGAAGGAGCTCCAGCCATAACGCTCCACATCGCAGGTCAAAGTCCAGGCTTTTGCCGGACGGTAGGCGACGCCGAAGCTCCAGCTATCCGGAAGATTGATGGTTACATCGCCGTGGCCATGAAATCCCGCATAGGGGCCAAAAAACCGGGTGAAATCGGCATTGCCATCCGCCTTGAGCACAATCTTGCTCCGATAGGAAAGCCCCAGGGACAGACAGTCCAAAGGCTTCCACAACACCCCGAAATTATAGCCCCAGCCGTCTGCATCGCCGTCGTATTCCAGATCGCCCAGATGTTCGGCCGCCTGGCCTGGATATCCGCCAACGAGCAGATAGCGATCGGCATACACCGATTTTTTCAAACGCAGCGTCGCGTAGGTGTAATCAATACCAACAGCGAAAGCGAGATGGTACTTGTCGATCCGGTAGGCAACTGTCGGCTGAAGGTTCATCGCTCTTATGGAAATGTCCTTGACCTCATCCTGGAAAGCACCGTCGGATTCCCAACGCTTGGACAACGAATAAATGGCGTTCAGGCTGAGCCCCACCGACACCGGCACATCCTCAAAGCTATGCACCACATAGAAGTTGGGAGGCAAAAAGACATCCCGCCTGGCCTTCTCCTCGACATGTTCCAGAGGAACTCCCAATGCAGGAGAAGCCTGATTGTTGCCCAGTTTTGTGCTTCCCCGGAATTTGGTATTCGGCACGCTGATGGCCGTGCAGCCAAGATCTATCTGGGTCCCCTTCTGGAAGGCAATACCCGCAGGATTGTAAAAGAGTGCCGAAGGATCGTCGGCCAGGCCGACGAAGGCATTCCCCATGCCCATCGCCTTGGCACTCTGTTCATGAATATGAAATCCGGATCCCCAGACCGTTGTGAAGCCGGCAAAAAGCAGCAAATAAAAGAACAGGCTAAAGACAACACCCTTGTTGTTCACGTACACATTCTCCCGCCCTCACAAAGAAAAGATGGGACTCGCGCCACCATCTTTTCTGTTATGAAAGCACCTCTTTTAAGAAACCGGGCGCAAGAGGAAAAACACTGCGCCCGAAATCACGTTACCGTCCCAAAGAAATACCCAGCTCCTCGGCTGCGGCCACCAAATCGCCTTCCGGATCAACGAGATTGAGCTGGGCCACCGCCTGATCGATATCAATGGCCACTACCGAACGTCCGTTCAGGGCAACCATCTTGCCAAACTCGCCGCGTTCGATAAGCCGAATCGCATGCACGCCGAACCGTGAACTCAAGATACGGTCAAAAGAGCAGGGAGAACCGCCGCGCTGCACATGTCCCAGCACGACAACCCGGCTTTCAATGCCGGTTGCCTCGGAAATTTGCCGGGCTACGACGTTGCCGATACCGCCCAGACGCACAATGCCGAAATTTTCCTGAGCGGAAGCCTGCACCACCGTAGTCCCGGAAAGCGGATACGCACCTTCTGCCACCACCATAATGGAAAAGGCGCGTCCGTCCTGCCGTCTTTTCCGCAAGAATTCGTTGACCTTCTCCAGATCGAAAGGAATTTCCGGTATCAAAATGACATTGGCCCCACCGGCGAGGCCCGATTCCAGGGCGATCCAGCCGGCGTTGCGTCCCATGACTTCCACCACGATGAGCCGGTGATGACTTTCCGCCGTGGTCTGCAGGCGATCCAGCGCCTCCGTCACGATTTCCACCGCGGTGGTATAACCAAAGGTAACATCCGTGCCGCGCAAATCGTTGTCAATGGTTTTGGGAACCCCAACCACCGGAACCCCCAGTTCGATAAGCCGTTTGCCAATCTTCAGCGTACCGTCGCCCCCAACCGCGATCAGCGCATCAAGTCCCAGGCGCCGGCAATTGGCCACCACCTGCTCGGAAACATCCATCAACTCGACTTTGCCGTCCCGCTTTACCGGAAAGGAGAATGGATTGCCGCGGTTACTCGTTCCCAGAATGGTACCGCCGCGCGCCAAAATATCGCCAACCCGCCGCAGCGTCAGCAATTCGCAACGAGGTTCCCCTATCAGCCCGTCAAAACCGTCGTTAATGCCAAACACTTCCCAGCCCCGCCGGTCCGCGGCTTTCACCGCGCCGCGAATCACCGCGTTCAATCCCGGGCAGTCGCCGCCACCCGTCAAAATACCGATCTTCATAACCACTTCTCCTTTATGTTCCATTCTCCGTTATTCATGCTTTTGCGCTCACCCCATCACTGCCTCATAGGCCAGAGTGGCCGCGCCCACGATACCCGCCTCATCACCCAATTCTCCACGCACGATCTGCATGCGTTTGAAAGGTATGGCAAATGTCCGGAAACGCATCTCCGCTTCCAGCCAGGGACGCAGCAGATCCAGACTGGCGCTGGGTCCGCCACAGATAACCACTCCGTCCAAATTGAGCAGGTTGGCAACACTCGCCAGCACCTGTCCCAGCCGCTCTCCCGCTTCCTGCAGGGCCCGAAGCGCCACCGCGTCACCGCTGCGCGCCGCCCTGGAAATTTCGAATGCCGTCAGCTCCGCCGGTGGGAGCATCTTCAACACGCTGGCTTTCCCCTGTTCCAAAAGTTCGATTACGCTGCACACCATGCCGGTTGCCGACGCGTACCGTTCCAGGCAGCCGCGGCTGCCGCACTTGCAAGGGCGCCCTCCCGGATCCACGACAAAGTGTCCAATCTCGCCCGCCGCGCCGTCACTTCCCTTCCAGAGACGTCGCTCAAGCACCAGGCCACCGCCGACACCGGTTCCAAGCGTAATCGTCAAAAATGAGGCAAAATCGCGTCCCGCGCCGAATTTCGCTTCGCCCCAGGCAACCGCATTGGCATCATTGACCACGGTAACCGGCAAGCGCAGCCCTTTGGCCATCGTTTCCGCCAAAGGAAAACCGTCCAGCCAGGCCACATTGGGCGAAACCGTCACCACGCCGCCTTCGGCAATCACTCCGGCCGCTCCCATACCAACGGCAAGCACACACCGCTTTTCATTTTCGGCAAAGGACAGCAAATCGTCGCACAACTCAAACAGACGAGACAGAAACTGTTCGCGTCCTTCTGCTACCCTGGTCGGAATCCGGTTGGAACGCAGAATTTCTCCCGACTCCGCGAGCAAAGCCGCACGGCAGTTGGTGCCTCCCAAATCAATGCCTATCAGCGCAGTCTCGCTCACAGACGCTTCCTCTCCGTACCGATGGCCAGTTTGCCAAAACCTGTTTCCCTGGCCAGATCCATGACCTGCACCACTGTCCCGTGCCTCGCATCCTTGTCGGCCATCAGCAAAAAAGTCATTTCATGAGCGCTCACGCGCAATCCGGCCAGGTTTGCCGCCAGATCCACCAGGGAGAGCGCTTTGTCCTGATAGTAGATGGTACCGTCGGAGGTAACCGAAACCCGTACCTCTTTCGGCGTCTTTTCTACCGCGCCCGTCGAGGACTGGGGAAGGCTGACGTCAATTCCCGGGGTTTCCACAAAGGTTGTGGAGATCATGAAAAAGATGAGCAACAGAAAAACCACGTCTACCATGGATGTCAGATCGATGCGCGGATCATCCGCCACCGGGCGTGGAAATATCATGACCGCCTCGTCAGCATATGGATCAAGGCCCGTGAACGCTCCTCCATCTCCAGGAGGACCAGCGCGGCACGGCTGGAGAGATAACGGTGCAGCAAAATGACCGGTATCGCTACCGAAAGGCCTGCCGCCGTGGTCAGCAAA
>JAFZPK010000113.1 GCA_017552515.1 Deltaproteobacteria bacterium
ATGCGGGCGGATAATGCTGTGGCGCCTGCCGATTGTCCGCAGTTGAGGGAAGAATTCCGTTTGCCGCAAGAATCGCTGGTTTGGGCCTGCGGAAGTACGCATGAAGGCGAAGAGGAGATCCTGCTGCGGGTATATGGCCGCTTGCGTATGCAATGGCCATCTTTGGTTTTGGCGCTGGCCCCTCGTCATCCCCGCCGGTTTCGTACAGTCGCGGAGCTGGTCAGGCGAGAGGGATTCGTCCTGCGTTTGCGCAGCGAAATTACGCCGGAGCAGGCGCTCTTTACAGAAGGCGGCGTGTTGCTGATGGATGTCATGGGCGAGATGCTGCGGCTCTACGCGCTGGCGGATCTCGTGTTTGTGGGTGGCAGCCTTGTGTCGGTAGGAGGGCATAATGTGTTGGAGGCTTCCCTGATGCACAGGGCGGTGCTGTTCGGTCCGCATATGCACAATTTCAGGGAGATTGTCCGGCTGCTGCTGGAAGCGGGAGGCGGCGCCCAGGTGCAGGATGAGGCGGAGCTGGAGGAAAAAGCCGCCGCTTTGCTGAGTGATGCCTCGTTGCGTGGACAGATGGGCGAGCATGGTTTCCGTCTGCTGATGGAAAATCAGGGGGCGACCGAAAAGACCATGGCGATTCTCAAACGGTTGTTGCCGGAACCGTAAAAACGTGTTTTGCATGAAAACAAGCTGCTTTTTCCCATATTCTCTCCGCTTTTTTCCCTGATATCCATGCGTGTTTTTTCTCCTTTTTGCGAAGTGCTGAAATATCCCCTGTATGGTTGCGGCTGGCTCTACGGTACACTGAACCAGGTTCGTGCCGCACTGTATCGTCATGGGATGCTGGCCTCTGTGGAAGCGCCGGTACCGGTTCTTTCCATCGGCAATCTGGCGGTGGGGGGGACAGGCAAGACGCCGGTTACCGAGTGGGTTGCGCGTTTTTTTCTGCGGCGGGGCAAAAAAATTGCCGTTCTCAGCCGTGGTTACGGGCGGCGGGAAATGGGCGAAAACCGGGTGGTCTGCCGGGGACATGGCCCGGAGATTCCTCCGGAACTGGCCGGGGACGAGCCCTGGCTGCTGGCCCGGCGCAATCCGGAACTTGTTGTTGTGGTCGCCCGGCGGCGTGCGGAAGCGGTCAAATTGGCGGTGGAAGAACTGGGCGCCGAAATTCTTGTTTTGGATGATGGTTTTCAGCATCTTGCGGTGCGGCGGCATCTTGACATCGTCCTGCTTGACGCCCGGCGGCCGCTGGGCAATGGGCGGGTTTTGCCGGCGGGCCCCTTGCGTGAATTTCCGGAGGCGCTTTCACGCGGCGATCTTTTTCTCTTTTCACACAGCAACGGCCAGGAGCATTTTCCCGTACCGGGACGGGCCTTCCACTGCCGTCATCTTTTGGCGGACGAGGCCATTTCCCTCGGCGGTGAACGTCTGCCGCTTGAACGGTTGCGAAAACTGAAATGCGCGGCCTTTGCCGGTATCGCGCACCCGGAGAATTTTTTTGAAGATTTGCAAAAATGCGGTATTTTCCCGGAACGTTGCTGCTCGCTGCGCGATCATGCGCATTTTTCCGCTTCGAAGAAGGCGGAGTTGCGGCGCTGGGCGCAGGGTATGGACTGTCTGTTGACGACCGAAAAAGATGCCGTCAAACTGTGTGCCGGCGACTTTGCCATTCCCTGCTATGCCATTCCCCTGGAAGTGGTCTTTGACGAGCAGGAAGAACTGGAAGCCATACTGGAAGATGCTGTGGAAACGGTTTCCGGGAATCTGGTGCGTATGCTGGCCTGTCCGTCCTGTGGACAGGCGGTGATGAAGAGTACCGGGGAAACCTTGATCTGTGAAGGGTGCCGCCGGAGCTATCCGGTGCGTGACGGGATCCCCGAGATGGTGGAGAAAACAGGAGATGAAACCGCTGATTGAGTTGCCGGTCAAAAAGATTATGGTGCGCTCCGCCAACTGGATAGGGGATGCGGTCATGACCACACCCGCCATGATGACCATGCGGCGGGCTTTTCCCGAGGCGGAGATTGTGGTGGTGGCCAATCCGGTGGTGGTGGAGCTGTTGCGTGGACACCCCGCCTGCGATCGGCTGCTGCCCTTCGACAAACGCATGGCGCATGGGGGATTGGGCGGTTTTGCCCGGTTTTGCAGGAATCTGCGCAAGGAACATTTTGATCTGGCCATTCTCTTCCAAAACGCTTTTGAAGCGGCGCTGATGGCCTGTGCAGGGGGTATTCCCCTGCGGCTGGGCTACCGCGGCGATGCCCGCAGCCTGTTGCTGACTCATGCTTTGGAGCGTCCGAGCCGTCAGGAACATGTGCATCAGGTATGGTACTATTTGAGGCTGCTGGAACGTTTCGGAGTGCCGGTCGAGGCGGATCCCGAGATGCTTTTGGCCTGTACGCCGGAAGAACTGGAGTGGAGCGCCGCAAAGCTGGGAAAGGAGCAATGGCTGGCTATCAATCCGGGTGCCGCCTACGGTGAGGCGAAGCGCTGGTTTCCCGAACGCTTCGCCGAAGTGGCCGATTGCCTGGCGGATGAATTTGATTTCAAAGTTCTTTTGACCGGCGGTGTCAAGGAACGCGAAATAGGTGAGGAGATTGCCGCGGTCATGCGTCATGAACCGCTCAACCTGATTGGACGGACTTCCATTCGGGAGATGATGGCTCTTCTGGCACGTTGTTCCCTGATGATTACCAACGATTCCGGCCCGATGCATGTTGCCGCCGCGTTGCGGACGCCGGTGGTGGCGGTGTTTGGTTCCACGGATCATCTGGCCACTTCGCCCTGGACGCAACATGCCAAAGTGGTACGGCATGATCTGGACTGCGCGCCCTGTCTGAAGCGGGTCTGTCCGACCGGCGAGTTTCGTTGCATGAAGGAGGTCACGGCGGAAGATGTGCTTGAAGCGGCGCGCGAGCTTTTGGCCGAAACCGGATTGGAACGTACCAAGAGCATGCCGGCGGACAGCCCATCACCTTCGTGCGGCAAAAGATCATGAGCATTTTTTTCAAGCTGTTCCGTTTCCTTCTGGCGGGCTATGTGCTGGTGTGCCTCGTGCTCTATTTTTCCCAGGAAAAACTGATCTTTGCTCCGGTACGATTGGAGACCGATCATCAGTTTTCCTTCCCTTCCAAATTTGAAGAGGTACATCTGACCGCAAAAGACGGAGCTGTTCTCAGCGGACTTCATTTTTATGCGAAGAAATCCGGTATTGCCCGGCAATTGGAACGGATGGCGCTCTGGGATGATCCGAAAAAGGCGGCAATACTGTTTTTTCACGGCAATGCCGGCAATCTGGATGACTGGGGAACGTATAACGAGTTTTTTACCAATCTGGGACATGACTTTTTCATCTTCGATTATCGTGGATTTGGCAAAAGCGCGGGCCGGATCGGCAATGAAAAAACGTTGCTTGATGATGCGAATCTGATGTTCGAGCGGGTTTTGAAAGATTTTAAAAAGGATCGGATTGTTGTTGTGGGCTACTCCATAGGGAGTGGGGTGGCGGCTGAAGTTGCCGCGAACTTTGGCATTTCAAAACTCGTTCTTGTGGGGCCGTATTTCAGATTTGATGATCTGGCCAAGGAAAAATTCCCCTTTGTGCCCAGATTCCTGGTCAAATTCAAAATCCCCACAGCGGATTTTCTGCAGGATTTCGCAAAGAAGTATCCGGCCTCACAGACGTACATCTTTCACGGTACCCATGATTCCGTGATAAACATTTCCCATTCGAGAAGGCTTGCCGAACTGTCCGGAAAGGGCGGAGGCTTTTTCCCAATAGATTGCGGCCATGACGATATTCTGGACAATGCGGAGTTTCTCAATATCCTCGGAAACATTCTGCACGAATCTTCCGAATGAATCTGGAAGCGGATGGGCGCTTTGACGATTCGTCGTTGTGCCAGGCGGAGTTTTTCGACATGAAAATTCTGATAGTGAAAATCAGTGCTTTGGGCGATGTGGCACATGCCGTGCCGGCGGCGTTGTACCTGCGGCGCGCCTGTCCGCAGGCCCGGATTGACTGGCTGGTGGACGAGGCCTTTGCGCCGCTTTTGGAACCGCTTTCCTGGCTGGACGAGATTGTTCCCCTCAACCTCCGCAACCTGCGCAGGAAGAAAAGCCTGAGCGAGCTGACACGTCTGGGACGTATTCTGCGCTCTTTGAGAGAGACACGCTACGATATGGTTTTCGATCTGCAGGGCAACTGCAAAAGCGGTTTTTTCTCCAGAATAACCGGCGCGCCCAGGCGTTTTGGTTTTTCCCGCGCCGATGTGCGGGAATGGCCCAATCTGCTGATGAACAATCGCCGGGTGGCTCTGCCCTCCGGTTGCCGCTATGCGGTGGAGCGCAATCTGGAGGTGGCGCGGGCGGCCTTTCCCGGTTTTGAACCACCCGGGCTGGCCGGTTGCCTTGTGCCTTCGGAGCAGGCTCTGCATGGTATTGACGAACGTTTGCGGAATGTTGAGGGCAGTCTGGTGGTCTGCCATACCGGCACCACCTGGCGCACCAAACTGTGGTCTCAGGAACACTGGCAGGCGCTTTTGACTTTGCTCGAGCCACACTGCATGCTGTTTTTGACCTGGGGCAATGCCGAGGAACGAAAGATGGCCGAAGCCCTGTGCGCGCGGGGGGAAAGACGACGCCTCTGGCCGGGCGGCACTCTGGGCGAGCTGACGGCGCTGCTTGCCCGGGCAGATCTGGTGGTCGGCTGCGATACCGGGCCGATTCAGATTGCCGCGGCCTTGGGTACCGCAACGCTGGCGCTCTTTTTTGCCAGCGACGTTTCCCGTACCGGAGCGCGCGGGCCGCGCATCGTCAATATGCAGGCTCCTGTGGACTGCTCTCCCTGTTTGCGCCGGGAATGTCCTTTGGGGCAGCAGGAGGAACGCCCCTGCGTTCGGGCGCTGACTGTGGAGGCGGTTTTCAACGCGGCACTTCGTCTCCTGGGAGAAAACGAACCATAAAAAAAGCCCCCTTCCAAAGGGGGCTTTTCTCTTTTTGTTTCCCTGTCAGGCGAGACGCCAGGGAAATGTTTCCCGGAATTGACTCATGCGGTACGCGCCTTGCGGCCGCGCAGGAAAACCAAGGCTACGAGCAGTGCCGCTACCCCGAGCAGGATACCGCCCAGAAGCGGCCGGAAGCGTATCCAGGCCACCGCGATGACCACGCAGGACCAGGCCACGCCCAAAATCGTTGCCACCAGAGTGGTGCCCATTCCCACCAGGTTGCCGATAAAGGGGACAACGCTGGCAAGGACGGCGAGCGGTGCAAGGATCATCTTCAAGGCGGCGATGGCCAGCATGATGCCGACCACGCGCAGGATCCAGGTCATGGTGGTGTTGGCGTCCTTGGCGTTCTGGAACATGGTGTTCATGTCAACCGTGCCCATGGAAAGCCTGTGGAAAGCCGTGCCGTTGGAGGCGCGGAACATCTGGAAGGTATCGCCGCTTACCTGGGCGATAAGGGAGACGGCCGCCGGAGAGATCGCATAAAAGCGGACCTGGATATCGCCAATTTCCGCCTGGCTGGCGTTTCTGCCGATGTAGATCGTATTGCCGTTGGCATGAAGGCCGGTTGCAGCGCTCATGTCAATGGCCCGGGCAATGCCGCCGATCCCGCCGTTATTGCCGCCAATCCCTCCGCCGATCCCGGCGGCCTTGTTCGCCGTCGTGCTGCCGGAAAACAGGTTCCGGTGCAGTGCCCGCAGCTCTTCCTCGCTCAGCCCCACATCCAGCGCCTTTTCTCCGCCGATGGCGCGCGACAGAAATTCCGGCAGGCGGTAGGCGCCCAGCGTGATGTTCGGCGCGTACCATGATTCATCCTCAACACCGGTGAGATGTACGGTATTGGTATGACCTTGAGGGTTTTTAAAGCTGGCGGAATTGACCGGCGATTTCACCCAGCGTTTTTCATAGGTGTAATGATAGGTGGTCTCTTCGCCACCGCCGACTTTCTGGCGTTTTTCTGTCCGCGTCTGTTCAACCCACTGATAGTACTGGACTTCCCGGCGCAACCGCAAGGCCTGGGTTTTCACCATGAAGGTCGGATCCGTCAGAATGTCGCTGGTTGTGGCCATTCCGGAGGCATGCACAACCTTGCCCTCGAACGACGGATCCACCTGCTCGACACTGCCCATCGGTACGGTGACCATCTGTGCCTCGGCGATGGCGTCCCCGGTGTGTACGGCACGGCCCTCGTTCCAGTACATGAGGCCGGTGGCAACCGCCAGCAGCAACAGTCCCGCAAGAATGCCCTTGAAAGAGTTGCCCAGGCGGGAGCCCCAGCTGGTGTTGACGACTTCGGTATAACTGCCGTCTTCATTCAAACCCATGATTTTACTCTCCTTTCTTTTTTTATCGATAATGCACTTTGCCGGCAAGGCCAATTCCCTCGATAAACTAGAATAAAAGCGGTGAAAAAGCAATTTGTCGGCTCGTTCCATCTTGTGCGACGTCGCAGCCTGTCGCAGTGCTTCAGGTGCGACGTCGCACAGGACCGGGAACGGTTTGAAACATTCCTTATAACATATTGAAATCAATTATGAAAAAATTTTTTCTCCGGTTGGCATGTTGTTTGGATTAACAGATTGGCGAAAGCGCCGGAGGGCAGGAGCCCGAGAGAGACGCTGGCGGGATTCGCCTGATGATGGACGAAAGGCCCGCCCTGGAAAATCGATATAACGTGACGGCAAGTCGTAGCAGGGTCTGTCACGGCGATGCCGTCCATCACGAAAATGAAAGGAAGAAAGTCATGAGAGC
>JAFZPK010000114.1 GCA_017552515.1 Deltaproteobacteria bacterium
AGGTCTCCGATAGCAAGCGGTTTGTCTGTCATGGCAAGCATTCCTTTGTTGTCAGTCAATTTTTATACATGGGGCCGGGCACGGGCAGTCCCTCAATTTTCTTTCAAGCGTATTAGTATACCCATTTTGCGACATGAAAGGCAGGTTTTTTGTTGAGACAAAATTTCTTTCTGTGAAATGGCCATTCCCGGTCAAACGAAGGCCCGCCGTTTTTTTGCGTACAGCGCAAAAGCGTGCGGGCCCTGGACTTTGGTTTGTTTGAATTCAAAACATTTTTAGCAGATCCCGGTCGACTGCAGGAACAGGATCAGCAGCACCAGCGGACAGACGTAACGAATCATGAAGATGAACAGCTTTTTGCGGCCGAAATGCTCGCCGTTTTTCTCCATCTCGTCGGTCACCCATTTGGGTGTCAGAATCCAGCCGATGAGGATGGAGGAGAGCAGCGCTACCAGCGGCATCAGGAAGCTGCAGCTGATATAGTCCATCAGATCCAGAATCTGTGCCTTGGAACCGTTCGGCAGGGGCAGCTCCATGTAGAGGGCGTTGTAGCCCCGGCAGACGATGGTCGAGAGCACCGCGTAAAGGACAAACAGCACGATGGTCACCTTTTTGCGCGAAGTATGGAAGAAGCTGATGCAGTCGGCGGTCAGGGCTTCCATGACCGAAACGCAGGAGGTGAGCGCGGCAAGCCCGGCCATCACGAAGAAGACGAAGCCGACAATGATGCCGGTCATGCCCATGGCGTTGAAGACCTTCGGCAGCGAGACGAACATCAGACTGGGGCCGGCGGCCATGCCCTCCATTCCGGAGTAGACGAAGATCGCCGGAATGATCATCAGCCCGGCCAGAAAGGCGACGCCGGTGTCGAAGATCTCGATGTGGCCGATGGAGCGGTTCAGGTCGACGTCATCCTTCACGTAGGAGCCGTAGGTGATCATGATGCCCATGGCGATGCTTAAGGAGAAGAAGAGCTGGCTCATGGCGTCCATGAGAATCTGCAGGAAACCCCGCACGGTCAGCCCGTCGAAGTTGGGGATCAGGTATTTGGCCAGCCCCTGCATGCCGGTGCGGGTGACGCCGTTGGCGTCGGTGTAGGAAAGCGTCAGCGCAAAGAACGAGATGCCCATGATCACGAGTATCAGGATCGGCATGATGAGACGCGAGGAGCGTTCGATGCCCTTTTCCACGCCGTTGTAGACGATGTAGGCGGTCAGCCCCAGAAAGATCAGCATGAAGACGAGCGGCGCGACCGGCGAGGTGATAAACTTGCCGAAGTAGCCGTCCTGGGCGGCGGAGAGTCCGCTGCCGCTCACATAGACGGTCATGTACTTCAGGATCCAGCCGCCGATGACGGTGTAGTAGGTCATGATGATGGCGGGCACCAGGAAGGTGAGCACGCCCAGGAAGCCCCAGCCGGGCTTCATGGCCATGTAGGCGCGGACGGAACTTTCCTTGGTTTTGCGGCCGATGCAGATATCGGCGGTGAGCAGGGTGAAGCCGAAGGTCAACAGCAGGATCAGATAGACGAGCAGAAAAAGCCCGCCGCCGTCACGGGCGGCCAGATAGGGGAAGCGCCAGATGTTGCCCAGTCCCACCGCGCTGCCCGCGGCGGCCAGCACAAAGCCCAGCTGGCCACTGAAATTTCCCTGATTTTTGTTCATGTTTCCTCTCCAGTTCATGAAATGGCAAGAGGCTTTCCCAATATTTCGGAAACCCTATTCGTCTTTTTACAGGATTTTCTTCTCCGGATAAACCCCAAAGACAGAGTGCTTTTCGGTCAGTTTTTTTTCGTTTCCGGATGCTTCTTCATCTGTACGTAGGGCAGCACCTTGTAGCCGCAGCGGGTGTAGACGTGGACGGCGCGGTTGTCCGCCTCCATCTCCAGCCGGAAGATGACCGCGTCCGGGTAAAAGTTCTCGACCCGCCGCAGAAATTCGCTGCCCAGCCCCTCTCCGCGCCGGTGCGGCTTGACGTACAGGTCCTCGATCCACAGGCAGGGACCTCCATACTCCGTGGAATAGCTGTGCGCCACCATCGCGTAACCAACAAGTTCGGTGCCATCCTCGAACACGAAACCGTCCAGAGCGCTTTTTTCCTCCAGACAGCTGGCCAGATCGCGCTGGAAGATTTCAGTGGAACCGTTGCTCAAGAGCGCGGGTGAGGCGTAAAAAAACCGCATCATCTCCATGACTTCGGCGCAATCTTCTTTTTGCAGCGGACGAATGACAGTGGGCATTGCCGGATTCTCCTTTCAGTCTTTTTAAGGGAATGGAAATGTTTTCTTTCAGCGAAGTTCCGGCCGGGTGAGGACCAGTTTCAGCACGACGGCGAAGAGCAGCGCCACCGTTGCCTGCAGGCAGACATAACAGGTTGTCCATCCGCACCGGCTGTAGATTTCGGCAGGCAGCCAGGAGCCCAGCAGTCCTCCCAGATAGGTGCAGGAGAGGAACAGCCCGTTTGCCATCGCGCGGTTGCAACCGCCTTCTCCCTGGGCGGCAAACATGTTGATCAGCCCCGGGCTCATGGCATGCACCACAAATTGCCCGAAGGCCATGCCCCAGATGCCGGCGAACAGGACGGTGACAGAAGGCCGGGACAGCGCCGTGACCGACAGCACGTAGAAAAACGCCGCGGCCAGCAGCAGGCGGCCGTTGCTCTTCAGCAGGCGTTTCAGTGGTTCAAGGATCAGTGTGGCGACCAGTCCGATGGCGTAGCCGGTGTACATCAGGCCGATCAGGGCGCTGGAGTCGCCTTTGCCCAGTTCGGCCATCCTGAAGGGGATAAGGTTGCCCACCGCCGCGAAGATGAACAGCCCGCAGGCCTCGGCCAGAACGACAGCGCCGATCCCCGGCTGGCGCAGGAGCCGCAGGTAGTCGGACAGGTGTGGCTGCACCGAAGAACTGGAGCGTTGTATCTCCGGCATTTTCCGGAGAAGGGGAAGAGCCGGAAGAAAGAGCAGACAGAAAAAGATGATAGTTTCCCTCCAGCCAAAGCAATCCGCTCCCCAGCCGCCGGCGAGACGGCCGGTAAGCGCTCCCGTCAGGGTGGCGGCAATGTAGCCGGCCAGCGCCTGTCCCTGGTGCAGATGCCGGAACAGCGAGGCGATGGCCGTCAGCACCGCGGTCAGGATAACCGGCGCCAGCAACGCCTGAAAGCAGCGGGTCGCCAGAAGGACGGGAAAACTGGACGCCAGCGCTATGCCCGCGGCGCTTGCTCCCAGCAGGGCGGTCGCCGCGAGAATGGCCCGCCGGATGCCGAAACGGTCCAGCAGGATGCCCACGAACAGCGGCGCCACGGAAAGCGACAGCATATACACGCTCACCAGCAGGACGGTCACGCCGTGGCTTGTGCCGTAGACCCGGCTGATGGTGTTGTACATGGGCTGGGGCGCGTATTCCAGCGCGAAACAGCAGGCGGTTATCAGCAACAGAGCGGCGTAGGTTTTGCGGACGTTATTCAGATGTTCATGGGGATGTGCCGGTTTGATCGTTTTCTGGTCCATGAGGTTAAAAATTCCGCCTTTTCGCTTGGTCTTCCGAAAAATTGCAAGGGCAGGAGGAATCCCTGCCCACACCATGTTGTAGCACCGCCTCCCGGGGATTGCATCTTTTTTCGGGAGCCGTGGAAATGGCAACTCCCTCCACCCCTGTGGGGCACCCTCCCTCCAGGGGGAGGGCAAGCACTTAAGGCTCCCTCCTGGAGGGAGCTGGCCGCGACGCGGCCTGAGGGAGTTAGCTTGTAAGCCGTAGCTGGAGGGTATCAGAAGGGCAGATGCCACCTCATCCGGCTCTACGGGCCACCTTCCCCTGAAGGGGAAGGCTTGAGAGGGGTACTGTGCCGGTGACGTGAACATTTCTCGGATATTTGCTATACTTTCTTTTGAAAGGGGGGGCACATGATAGTGATGAGCATTTCAAACAGAACTGCGGAACAGGGGCGCGAGGTCGCCGGAAGGAGGCGCTGATGCTGGTTGCGGGCAGACCCTTCCGTTCCATCTGGCCTGCCGAAGATGGCCGGAGCGTGGAGATCATCGATCAGACCCGGCTGCCCTTCGAGCTGGTGATAACGAGGCTGCAAACGCTGGAAGACGTTGCCCACGCAATTCGTGACATGCAGGTGCGTGGCGCGCCGCTGATCGGGGTGGCCGCCGCCTACGGGCTTTGGCTGGGGCTGCGCGAGCGTGCCGATGAGCGTCATCTGGCCCGGATTGCCGAGACGCTGATTGCCTGCCGTCCCACGGCGGTGAATCTGCGCTGGGCGGTGGAGCGCGTGCGGGCGCGGCTCGAAGTGTTGCCATCTTCGGAATGGCTGGAGGCGGCTTTTACCGAGGCCTGCCGCCTTGCCGACGAGGATGTCGCCACCAACGCCGCCATCGGCCGCCACGGTCTTGCGCTTATTGAAGATCTGTATCGTCAAAAAGGTGCGCCGCTCAACATTCTCACGCACTGTAATGCCGGCTGGCTGGCGACGGTGGACTGGGGCACAGCGCTGGCGCCAATCTATGCGGCCTTTCGGGCCGCTATTCCCCTGCACGTGTGGGTGGACGAAACCCGCCCCCGCAACCAGGGCGCCTCACTCACCGCCTGGGAACTGGCTCAGGAAGGCGTTCCCCATCATCTTGTTGCCGACAACGCGGGCGGCCACCTGATGCAGCACGGTCAGGTGGATCTCTGCCTGGTCGGAAGCGATCGCACCACGGCGGAAGGCGATGTCTGCAACAAGATTGGCACCTATCTGAAGGCGCTTGCGGCCAAAGACAACAACGTACCCTTTTACGCGGCGCTGCCCGGCTCCACTGTAGACTGGAATTTGCGCGACGGCATCGCGGAAATCCCCATTGAGGAGCGCGGCGAGCGGGAAGTTCTGCGGATCCGCGGACAAGCGGGGGACGGCCGGGTGGTGGCAGTGCGTATCGCTCCCGAGGAGACGCCCGCCTGCAATCCTGCCTTTGATGTGACCCCGGCGCGTCTGGTAAGCGGTCTCATTACCGAACGTGGCATCTGCGCGGCCAGCCGGGAAGGACTGCGCGGCCTCTATCCGGAGAATGCGAAATGAAGAGGATCGATTTGCGCGAAAAACTGCTCGAAACCGCCCGCGCCATGAATACCTGCGGGATCAACCAGGGATCTTCGGGCAATGTCAGCCTGCGGCTGGACGATGCGGAAGATGCGGAGTCATTGATGCTGATTACGCCCTCGGCGCTGCCCTATCACCGCTGCACACCGCAGGACATGGTCGTGGTGAAACGGGACGGCGGCTTTGAGGGACCTCGTCCGCCATCCTCCGAATGGCGCATGCACCGCGACATCTACCTGGCCTATGATGCGGCGCGCTGCATCCTGCACGCGCACGCCCCGTGGTGCAGCACACTGGCCTGCCTGGAACGCGGCATCCCGTCCCAGCACTACATGGTGGCGCTGGCGGGCGGCCCGGACATCCGCTGCACGTCCTATGCGCCTTTCGGCACGCAGGAGCTTTCCGACGCGGCCGTGGAAGGGCTTCGCGGGCGCAAGGCGGTGTTGCTGGGGCACCACGGGATGATCTGCTACGCGGACGATCTGGAGCAGGCGCTGGCGCTGGCCTGCGAGGTGGAGTTCCTTGCCCGGGTCTACGCCCAGAGCCTCGCCATCACGCCGGATCCTCCGCTGCTTGCGGAATCCGACATAGATGCCCTTGCCGAACGCTTTGCCGGATACAAGAAGCTGGGGAAATGATGCCTTCTCCGAAAGGAAGGAGAGAACCAAAGTGAAAGCGGTTTTTTAGCCTTCCCCTTAAGGGGAAGGCTTTAAAACTTCAAAACAGTCGGCCTTCCCGCTACTTCTTGATGGAACGCCAGTACTGCGGGTCGTTCAGCATATCCCAGAAACGATTCTCGTCCACTTCCAGCACGATCCGCGCCTTCTGTGCACCGGCCGGCGCGTCTTCGGCGTAGGCCAGCGACTGGCCGTAGGAAAGGCCCCACTGATCGTTGATGTCTACAAAACGCGTCGCCTCTTTGGTGATGAGCGTGGGATCGATGATGACGGCCGACACCAGCACATCCCAGACGTAGTGGGTGAAATCCGGGTTCTTTCCGAAACTCTGTCCCACGAAGGTGCCGTTCAGCAGCTCGGCCATGGGACTCGCGCCCAGGGTTTTGATGAGGCGGTCGTAGTGCTCTTTCCGGAAGACGACTTTCTCGCAGACATCCAGCCCCAGAATGATCTGTTCCCTGAAGGGGCTGCGCAGGGCGATGCGGGCCGCTTCCGGATCAAAGTACCAGTTGAACTCTGCGGCCGGCGTGATGTTGCCCTGCTGGAAGAAAGCGCCGCCCATGTAGATCACCCGCTTGATGAGGGGTACGATGTCCGGAGCCATGCGCACGGCCAGGGCCAGGTTGCCGCAGGGACCGATGTTCGCAATGGTGATCTGCCCGGGGTTGGCGCGCACCGTGTCGATGATGAAGTTCACCGCGTGCTTGTCCACCGGGGCGAAGGAGGGGGTCCGGTCGTAGCGCTGTTCGTAAAAAGTCTGCCAGCTTGTGGGGCGGGGGAAGCCGAAGGAACCGATCCAGAG
>JAFZPK010000115.1 GCA_017552515.1 Deltaproteobacteria bacterium
AAGGGATTCACAACCCCCGGCCTCTACGAGAACAATGTGCTTCAGCCGGAGTTGCGTCACAGGCTGGTTCAACAGGCCATCCAGGATAAAAAACTCCTGCCGGCCGTCCTGGACATGATGAACCAGCTGCCCAAAAGCGCAGACATGCTCATGTACCTTGCAAGGCAAAAGGTCTTCTTCGCGTTGTACAGCAACTTTCCCATTCCCGAAAAGATCGACGACGGACAGATCGCAATGGTGATCTCCCAAAGCCTGCATGCCCTGCCCTTCCAGCTCAACTGGTTTCTGGAAAAGCCCCCGTACCGGCAGGCCTTCATTCTCTCCGTCATGGTCCAGGATCTGATTCTGGACTGCACTGTCTGGCCCACAGCCGCAATGCTTCTGGATGCTATCGGCAAGGGACGCTGTTCGCCTCCGCCAGCCAGCATCATCAGTGGCCTTGTCCAGCTCTTCCGGAACAAAAGACCGAATACCGCCCGGCTGAAAACCCTGGCACCGATAGACACCATGACGCTCACCGGTATGGATCAGCTGCTGCGCGAAGACTATGCGGCCGCCCTGAAGATTCAACTGGAAGCTCGTGAGCTGTGGCGCAAGGAAACCCGCAGCCGTCTGGCGGAACTGCCGCTTTTCGGCAGCCTTGTCCTGCAAACGGCCCGGCTGGGTTCGGGGGTGGATCTGCCCGCCATGCACCGGGAGTGCAGCGGTCTGCTCCGTGACACCAGCCAGACGCTTCACGGCGGAACCGGTTTCTTTGCCCTGCTGGAAATGCTTTCTTCCCGGATGGTCACAGGAAGCGAACGCGACGATCTTTCCCACAGGTACTGGATAGAACGGCATGCGCCTCATGCGGATCTCGTTTCCCGGCTGCTGTATGCGCACGCCTGCACCCTGCACGAGGACAAGGACTGGGTGCAACCCTGTGCCGAATTGCGAAACAGGCTGGCCCCCGTCCTGCCGATTGCGGCCGCAATTCTTGATGACGCCCTGACCACAGCGGGAGAAAAATCCCTCGGGCTGAATGTGCCACATCCGGATTTCCGCAGGCTTATCGTCATCCGTCAGCCCTGGGAGCGGCAACTGGAAGCACTTACAACTCTTCTTGCCGCCCCGGAGAAGGAAAAGAAGGAAAAGCCCAAACGTCTGGTATGGATGCTGAATCCGGTAAGCTACGAGGTCTTTCCCAAGATGCAAACCTACACCGCCAAGGGAACCTGGACCGTGGGCCAGCGTTTTGCCGTCAAGCATCTCGTTGGACCGGAGGCGGAAAAGCTGGAATGGCTCACCCCGCATGACCACAAGATGGGCGCCGCCTTTGTCCAGCACAGCAGTTCCTACTACGGTGAAGGCAGCTGGAAGTTCGTACCGGAACGCGGCCTGCCGCTTTTGTGCGGCCATCCGCTCATCTTCCACGCCCACAGCGGCGAGCATATCAGTCTGGAACAGCGTCCGGTGGAACTGATCATCACAGAAAAACCCAAGGGCTGCGAAGTCCGGCTCACCGCCACAAACAGAGGCCTCAATGTCCAGCTGCTCAAAGTGGATGAAAACGCCTGGGCTGTGCTGCTCTTTGACGAAAAGACGGCGAGCATCAGCCGCATTCTGGAAAAGGGCACCGGGAAAAACCGGGACAAGATGCTCATGCCCAGGGAAGCCTTGCCGCGTCTTTTGGAACTGGCCCAACAGAGCACGCTGCCTTTACGTCTGGAACTGAAAGCCGAGGAACAAGCGGGCGAAACTCTGCCGGTCGTGCAACTGCGGCAGCAGGGCGCAGGCTTTGCCGCGGCCCTGTTTGTGCGGCCTCTCAAAATCTGGGGAATCGAGGACAGCGGAGCAAGCGGCGCGGTCTTCCGGCCTGGGCAGGGACCGGCCGATCCGATGGCCATGGTGGACGGCCGTCCCCTGCGCCTGATCCGGGACTTCGCGGCGGAGCGGGAGGCGGCGGAACGGCTTCTGGCCGCCTGTCCAACCCTGGCCGCATCCCTTGAAGACGGGCGCTGGTTCAGCAACGATCTGGAAGAATTTCTTCAGGTCCTGACCGAGCTCCAAAAGGCTGCCGCTCTTTGCCGGGTGGAATGGCCCGAAGGAGAGCGTTTGCGCCTGGTTGGCTCACTGTCTCCGGCACAGGTGCGGGTGCGGGCAAACAAGGGCAGCGCAGGCGAATGGTTCACCCTCTCCGGCGAGGTTCAAATCGACGAGGAACACGTCCTGGCCCTGGGAGAAGTGCTGGATCAGCTTTCCGGCGGACACGGGCGTTTTGTGGAACTGGCGCCCGGCGAATTCTTTGCCCTCACCGAGGAGGCGCGGCGCAGCCTTAAACGTTTGCAGCTTCTGGCCTCCGAACGCAAAACCGGCCGCGGGAAAAAGAGTGAACTGTTGCTGCATCCTCTGGCCGGCCCCGCTGTGGATGAAGCCTGCTCCAGCATGCATTTCGAACGCGATGCCAGCTGGCAGGCCGCGCTTGGGCGCATGAGCGACGCACTGTCGCTCAATCCGGAAATACCCAGGGCCCTCCAGGCCGAACTGCGGCCCTATCAGAAGGAAGGCTTTATCTGGCTGGCGCGGCTTGCCCACTGGGGTGTGGGCGGTTGTCTGGCCGACGACATGGGACTGGGGAAAACGGTCCAGAGCATCGCCGTCATGCTCCACGAAGCCACAAAGGGACCATGCCTTGTCATTGCGCCCACTTCGGTCTGCCCCAACTGGGAAGCGGAACTGACACGTTTTGCGCCCAGTCTTGCCGTGTACCGTCTGCGGGATGCGGTTTCCGGCAAGCGTGAAAACATTGTGGCCAAAATGGGCCCGGGCATGGTGCTTATCGCAGGTTACGGGCTCTTGCACATCGAGAGAAAGACCCTTTCGGCCCAGCACTGGAGCATGGTGATCTTCGACGAAGCCCAGGCGCTGAAAAATGACGCGGCCAAACGCACCAGGGCGGCTGCCGCCATTCCCGCCGATTTTCGCCTGGCCCTGACCGGCACGCCCATCGAAAATCATCTGGACGATCTGTGGAGTCTCTTCAACATCATCAATCCCGGGCTCCTGGGTACAAGCCACCCGGAATTTCATCGCCGCTTTGCGGGGGCGGCCCAGGGGGGGCAGAGCGCCAGCGCGCTCAAGCTGCTCACCCGGCCCTTCATTCTGCGCCGTCTGAAAAGCCAGGTGCTGGACGATCTGCCCAGCCGCAGCGAGCAGACGCTTCTCATCGAGCCGGACGAGCGCGAGCAAAGCCTTTACGAGGCGCTGCGCCGCCGGGCGGTGGAACATCTGGAAGCGCAGCAGGAGGCGGGCAAACATTCGCGTATCAACATTCTGGCCGAGCTCACCCGCCTGCGCCAGGCCTGCTGCCACGCCTCGCTGGCCGAGAAGAGACTGTCCGGTGCGATGGACGAGGAAAGCGCCAAGATGCGCTGTTTTCTGGAGCTTCTGGAAGAGGCCCGGGAGAGCGGGCACCGGCTTCTGGTCTTCAGCCAGTTTGTGGGATTCCTTTCACTGGTGCGCGCCATGCTGGACAAACGCGGCATCAGGTACCAGTATCTGGACGGCGCCACTCCGGAAGAGACGCGCCGGAAACGGGTCGCGGCCTTTCAGGCGGGAGAAGGCGACGCCTTTCTCATCAGCCTCAAGGCCGGCGGACAGGGGCTGAACCTGACCGCAGCCGACTACGTGGTGCATCTGGACCCCTGGTGGAACCCGGCGGTCGAGGACCAGGCCACGGACCGGGCCCACCGCATCGGCCAGGAACGGCCGGTGACGGTCTACCGGCTGGTCATGGCCCACAGCGTCGAGGAAAAGATTCTGGCCTTGCACGCGAAAAAACGTGAGCTGGCCGCCGATTTCCTGGAGGGCACGGATACGGCCGCAACAGGCGCCGATATCCTTTCCGAGGAAGAACTGCTGGCGCTGATGCGGTAAAAAAGAACGAAATTCTATCCGATTCGAAACGGCAAAGGGCTTCCTCGCCAAACGGTCCAGCGGGAAAACGCTTTTTTTCGTTGTATGCCGTCCGTTCTTGCATCATAAAAGAAAAAGAGCCGTTTCATGGCGTTCGCAAAGAGAGTCCCCTATCACCCATTTTGCTCCCAGGAGGAATGCCCATGCGCCCAGGAAGTCCTCAAACCACCCAGCAAGGTTTTCTCAACAGGATCAGCCTGACCAGCTGGATCTTCATCGCCCTGATCGCCGGCACGCTTCTCGGCACACTGTGCAATCTGGTGCTGCCGCAGGATTCTTCACTGTTTACGGCGGGAATCAATGGCTTTTGTTTCGTCATTGGACGCGGTTTCATCCGCCTGATGCAGATGCTGGTGGTGCCTCTGGTCTTCACAAGCATCGTATGCGGCGCGGCCGCCATGGGCTCCGGTTCCATGCTGGGCCGGGTGGGCGGCATGACCATGATTCTCTACACGTTCACCACCTTTGTGGCCATCAGCCTGGCACTGGCTCTCGGCCTGCTCATCAATCCCGGCGTGGGGCTCGATCTGGGTTCCATTACCAAGATTGAGGTCAGCGCCGCCAAGGCCGTTCCCATAGCCGACACGCTCCTGAACATCATCCCGGCCAACGTGGTAAACGCCATGGCCACGGGCACCATGCTGCAGATCATCGTGGCCGCGCTGATTCTGGGTTACATAATCGGCGCCCTGGGCGACAAGGTGGGCACGGTGGGACAATTCTTCAAGGAATTCAACGAAATCATGATGCGCATGGTGCAGTTTGTACTCACCTTTGCGCCTTTGGGCGTCTTCTGCCTGATCACCCACACCTTCGCCAATGCGGGGCTTTCCGCCCTGCTTCCGCTGGCCAAGTTCGTGGGCGGCACCTATATTGGCCTGGCCCTGCAGCTGATTCTGGTGTACGGGTCTCTGCTCATTCTGTTCGCCCGCATGAGCCCGGTGCGCTTCTTCCGCAAAATGCTCCCGGTCATGGGCTTTGCCTTTTCCACCAGCTCGTCCAACGCCACAATTCCTCTCAATGTGGAAACACTTGAACGCAAGATCGGCGTCAGTCCGCGGGTCACCGGCTTCACCATTCCGCTGGGGGCCACCATCAACATGGACGGCACCGCCATCATGCAGGGCGTGGCCGTCATTTTCGCAAGCCAGGCCTTCGGCGTCGATCTGGGGCTTTCCGGCTACCTGACCGTCATCCTGACCGCCACCATGGCCTCGATCGGCACGGCCGGCATCCCCGGTGCGGGGACCATCATGCTGACCGTGGTGTTCTCCTCGGTGAACCTGCCGGTCGAAGGCGTTTCCATGCTCATGGGCGTCGACCGGCTGGTAGATATGGGGCGTACCGCCGTCAACGTGACCGGCGATGCGGTGGTCACCACCTGCGTGGCCAAGGTGAACGGCCTGCTTGACCGGAAAATCTTCGACTCCGAGGGCGAAGACCTGGCGGCGTCCGAAAAGCACGGCATCGAGCTGGCCGAGGAAGTCGGCCGGCCTGACGAGAAGCTGCTGTGAGAGGTGCCCATCCAGGGTCTCCAGAATAAGGCGCGAAGAACTTCATGGAATACCTCGTCATCTGCCCACTGTGCTTTTTGGCCGGCTTCGTGGACTCCATCGCCGGCGGCGGAGGTTTCATCTCGCTGCCGGCCTTTCTGTTCGCCGGATTGCCCGTGCATGCGGCCATCGCCACCAACAAGCTGCAGGCCACCATGGGCACGGCCGTTGCCACCCTGCGTTACGCCCTGGCAGGGTACCTGGCACGCGGTTCCGCATCCATAGGCGTCTTCTGCGGTCTGCTCGGCTCCAGTCTCGGCGCGCGGCTGGCCCTGGCCACAAACGACTTTGCCTTTCGCATCATCATGCTGGCCATTCTGCCCATAGCGGCCATCTATGTGCTGCGCACCAAAGATCTCGGCAAAAATGCCGAAAAGCCGCTGCCACCGTCACAAGCCCTGTCCCTCATCGCCACAATCGCCCTGGTCATAGGCATCTACGACGGTTTCTACGGTCCGGGCACCGGCACCCTTCTGATGCTCCTTCTGACCGTTTGGGCACGTCAGAATCTGCAACAGGCGACCGGAACCACCAAGGCCATCAATCTGGCAACCAATGTCGCCGCGCTGGCCATCTTCCTGTGGAAGGGCACGGCGCTCATCCCGCTGGGACTCACCGCCGGGTTCTTCAGCATCTGCGGCAACTGGCTGGGCGCCCATTTCTTCACCCAAAAGGGTTCGCGCATTGCCCGGCCCATCATACTGACAGTGCTCGTCCTGTTTGCCATCAAACTGGTTACGGACATTCTCCATTCTCTTTCGGGATAGTTTGGGACAGATAAAAAGACAAGGAATCCTCACGCCATGTCCAGGCCTCTCATTCTGATTACCAATGATGACGGCGTCCACGCGCCGGGTATACGCGCACTCCTTGACGCCGTGCGCGATCTGGGCGAAACCGTCATCGTCGCGCCGGAGCGCAACAACTCCGCGATCAGCCACGCGCTCACCATGAACCGCCCCCTGCTGGTGACGGAGCTGGAAAAGGACGTCCATACCCTGGACGGCACACCCGCCGACTGCGTGATGCTTGCGGTCAACAAGATTCTGCCCCAAAAGCCCGATCTCATTATCTCCGGCATCAACGCCGGTCCCAACCTGGGCGACGACATCAGCTATTCCGGCACGGTCGCCGCCGCCATCGAGGGCGCCATGCACGGCATCCCCTCGCTGGCCTTCTCCCTGGCCGGTCCCCCGCCCTACAGCTTCGGGGCCGCGGCGGTGGTGGCCCGCAAGCTGACCGGGCTGGCGCTTCTCCGGAGACAATCCGCGGAAACGATTTTGAACATCAATATTCCCCCGCTTCCCACCGAAGAAATTCGCGGTTTCCGTTTTACCCGCCAGGGGGCGCGGCACTACAGGGACGCCATTCAGGAAACCGGCGACCCCTGGGGCCGCCGGCATTTCTGGATTGGCGGCGGTGAGGTGCTGAACGAGAGCGGTGAAAACTCGGACGAGCAGGCGGTCAATGCGGGCTACGTTTCGATTACGCCCATCCAGATCGACATGACCAGCATCAAGGGACTGGCCTGGCTGGAAAGGGAATGGCCACTGTAAAGCGCGGAGAAAAACTTTATTACAACGTTTTACACAACCTTCAACTCGTTGGAAAAATTCGTTTTTTCTGCCTACTCGGCTCCTTCCTCCTCATATTCTCCGGCAAAACACTTGCTTCCACCGGCCAATTGGGATAACGAACAAAAGACAGAGGGAAATGTGCTCCTTGCACAGGAACAACGTCGGAAATCCAGTCCAAAGTTCTCGATGAGAACAGCGACTTACGCAGACCCGCATGAAACGAGGAGGCAACATGGATTTTCTGGAGCGCTGTTTTCAGCTTGAAGCCCATGGCACAACGGCCAAGAGGGAATGCCTGGCCGGACTCACCACCTTTCTGGCCATGTGCTACATCATCTTTGTGGTGCCCAACATGCTGGCCGACAGTGGAATTCCCAAAGATTCCGCCGTGGCTGCCGTCATATGGATCACGATTCTTTCCACGCTCATGATGGGACTGTGGGCGAAGTTTCCGGTGGGCGTCGCGCCAGGATTGGGTATTTCCGCCTTCTTCACCTACTACGTCTGCGGCCCGGCGGGCTACACCTGGCAGACCGCCCTGGGCGCGGTTCTCATTTCCGGCATGGTTTTTCTCCTGCTCACCGTGACAAGGGTACGGCAGATGATCATCGACGCGGTGCCGCAGGATCTCAAGTACGCCATCGTGGTGGGCATCGGCGCCTTTATCGCCTTCATCGCCATGAAAAACTGCGGCATCATCGCGGCAAGCCCCAGCACCTTCGTCACTCTGGGCGATCTGGGACAACCTTCTACCCTACTGGCCATAGCCGGCGTCTTTCTCATTGGCACGCTCATGGTCCGCGGGGTGCCCGGAGCCATGCTCATCGGGATTATTGTGCTCACCATCCTGGGCATGATACTGGGCCTGGTAAAACCGCCCGAAGGCCGCTTCTTTTCGCTCATCCCGCCCCTGCCCACCGAAAGCCTGTTCGCCCTGGACATCAGGGGCGCGCTTTCCCACGGACTTCTCTCCATCATCTTCACACTGACCATGGTGGATCTCTTCGACAGCATGGGCGTACTCATCGGCCTGGCCCAGAAGGCGGGCTTCATGAAGGAAGACGGCCACATTGAAAACCTCGACCGGGCGCTGTTCGTCGATTCCGTCGCCACCATGACCAGCGCCGTCTTCGGGGCAACCACCTCCACCGCCTATCTGGAAAGCGCCGCGGGCGTGGCGGAAGGCGGCCGCACCGGACTGACCGCCGTGGTGGTAGCCGCTCTCTTCTTCTTCTCGCTCTTTCTGACCCCGCTGGTAGCCCTGGTGCCGACCTTCGCCACCGCGCCGGTGCTCATCATCGTGGGCGCGATGATGATGCAGGATGTGGTGCATATCCGTTTCCACGACTTTGCCGTGGCCCTGCCCGCCTTCCTGACCATCATCAGCATGCCGCTCACCTACAACATTGCCACCGGCTTCGGTTTCGGCTTCGTAAGCTGGACGGGCATCATGACCCTTTCCGGACGCAGGAACGAAGTCAAGCCCGTCATGTACGTCATCGCCCTGTGCTTTGCGATCAACTTCGCCCTGCGGCTGGGCTGACCCTTTCTCCGGAGGCATGCACCCATGAGCACATACCAAAACCGTGAAATGCTGGGCAGCCGCCTGGGCTTTCTGCTCCTGTCGGCCGGATGCGCCATCGGCATCGGCAATGTCTGGCGCTTTCCCTACATCACCGGAGCCTACGGCGGGGCCATCTTCGTGGCGTTCTACCTCTTCTTCCTGTTCTCCGTATTGCCCATAATGATCATGGAGTTCGCCGTGGGCCGTGCCGCGCGCCTCAACATGGGGCTAGCTTTCAGGGAACTTGAAATGCCGGGGACGGAGTGGCACCGCTTCGGCTGGGTGTCGCTTGCCGGCAGTTACCTGCTGATGATGTTCTACACCACGGTAACCGGCTGGATGCTCTGTTACGCCTGGTTTATGGCCAGCGGCCGTCTTTCCGATCTTGCGCCGGAGGCGGTGGGCGCCTTCTTCAGCGCCTCGCTTGCTCGGCCCGGCGTGCAGGTATTCGGCATGACGCTCGCCGTGATTTTCGGTTTTTCGGTGTGCGCTCTGGGAGTGCAGCGGGGTGTGGAACGGGTGGTCAAGGCAATGATGCTGGGACTGCTCCTGCTCTTAATCGCCCTGATGCTGCGCGCCCTGTGCCTGCCCGGCGCGATGGAGGGCGTGCGCTTCTATCTGGTGCCGGACTGGGCGCGCTTCCGCGAAGCCGGGATACTGACGGTCTGCAACGCGGCCATGAACCAGGCCTTCTTCACGCTCTCCGTGGGCATAGGAGCCATGACCATCTTCGGCAGCTACCAAAGCCGGGAACGCTCGCTGACCGGCGAGGGGCTCTGGATCATGGGGCTGGATACCTTCGTTGCCCTCATGGCCGGCCTGATCATCTTTCCAGCCTGTTTTGCCTTTGGCGTGGAGCCGGGAGCCGGAGCGGGACTGGTTTTCGTCACCCTGCCCAACATCTTCAGCAGCATGACGGGCGGCCGGATCTGGGGCACGCTCTTTTTCCTCTTCATGTCCTTTGCCTCATTGTCCACGGTCATCGCGGTGTTTGAAAACATTGTTTCCTACAGCACCGATGTCTGGCACATGAAGCGGCGTCCCGCAACCGTCCTGCACGGCGTGCTGCTGTGGCTGCTTTCCCTGCCCTGCGCCCTGGGCTTCAGCGTGCTTTCCTTCGTGCAGCCGCTGGGCAGAGGCTCTTCCATACTGGACTTCGAGGATTTCATTGTGAGCAACAACATCCTGCCCCTGGGCGGACTCGTCTTCATTCTGTTCTGCACCCGCAAACGGGGCTGGGGCTGGCACAACTTCGTCGCCGAAGCGGATCGGGGAGAAGGACCCCGCTTTCCCAGGTGGGCGCGTTTCTGGCTGAGCTGGGTGCTGCCCGGCCTGATCCTCGTGCTCTTTGTCAGCGGCTATGTCGACAAATTCTGGCCCAAATAGCCGGGATTCAAAAAACTCCCGGAAGGACCGGACGACACAACCCTTTTTATGAAAGGAGACCTCCATGAAAAAAATGATGTTTTGCGGACTGCTGGGCCTGCTTCTGATGCTCCCGGCCGGCTGCGTGTACTACGAGGACGACTACGACCACCATCACCATCACGGTCCCCCGCCGCCTCCACCCAGGCACGGGGATCCCGGTCACCATCACGGGCCTCCGCCGTCCGGACACTGGGAGCGTGGCTACCATCCTCCCCAGGGTGCGCCGCCGTCTCCGCCGCCGCACTACAGGGACAGGGGATTCTGACCCGGGCAGGCGGGCCAAAAACTCTTAAAGAACCGGGCATCAAATGATGCCCACAACACAAACCTTCTTCTCAAGGAGATCGGTCATGAAAAAAATGATCTTTTGCGGATTGCTGGGGCTGCTTCTGCTGCTCCCGGCCGGCTGCGTGTACGACGACTACGACTACCCGTCTCCGCCGCCTCCCGGATACGGGGGAGGTTACTACCACAGAGGGTATCCGCCTCCGCCGCCCCCCAAGCCCGATCATCACCATCACAAACCGGCCCCCCCGCCCCGGCCGCAACCGCAGGTGCGGCCGCATCATCATCCGCAGGGAAGCCCACAGTACCATAGGGGGCAACAGCCCCGGCCAAACATGGGACAGCCTCGTCCGAACATGGGACAGCCCCGTCCAAACATGGGACAACCCCGCCCGGACACGGGCCATTCCCGTCCACAGCAGCAGCCGCAAGCCCGCCCGCAGAACTACGGAGGACAGCAGTCCC
>JAFZPK010000116.1 GCA_017552515.1 Deltaproteobacteria bacterium
GATGAAACGTCCGCCCAAAGCTTCCAGATATTCCTGCCGGAAAGGTATTCCCTTGAAGCTGCGTTTGCCGCTTTCCGCGAGCAGCCAGCGTTTTTGAAAGGCGCCCGGGTGGGCGTAGATGTCGACCGGGCCGCCGATGGAACGCAGCGCCAGCGCCAGTCCGCCCGCGTGATCGTCGTGGCCGTGGCTGAGCACAATTTTTTTTACCGAACGCAGATCTTTTTTAAAGATGGCGGCGTTATCAGCCAGATGACGGCCGCCGCCGGTGTCGAACAGCAAGTTTTCCGCAGGTGTTTCGATGAACGCGGCAAAGCCGTGCTCACCGTAGCCAAGACGGCCGGTCATGTTTTCACACAAAACGGTCACTTTGACGCTCATGGTTTTTCTCCGATCAGTTTCCGGCTTTCCACAGGCCGTGCAGGTTGCACAGCTCGCGAGCTTCCACCTTGGCGGCCGTGATCATGAAGATGGCTTCCGGTGCATCACCGGGCTGCAGCACCTTGCGGTACACCGCGCCGTCGGCGATAAGCTCGATCCACTCGATGAAATGCTTCTCTTCCATTGGATGGGCAACCGAACCTACCGTTACCTTGTACCCGCCATCGATTTTTGTGATGACCGGCACATGCTTTTCCTGAGATGCGTCCACGGTGTTTTCACGCATCAGGTTCATGGGCTGGCCGCAGCACACCAGTTCGCCACCTCCGGCGTGAAGAATTTCGACGATGTTGCCGCAGATGCCGCATTTATAGACTTCATTCTTCTGTGCCATATCTGTTCTCCTTGTTTGAAATGTGAAATGGATGAATTGATGCCGTTGCGTGCCGTTTCCCGGATGAGGTTTTTCACCGTCGGACAGCATGCCTTTCAAATTGTAGTCCAGCTTGAGAAAGGACACAAGGTTTGGAACCGGGACTCGACAAGCCCTTGATATTTTTTTAAAGTAACGGCCATTACACGTGCTGCCCAAAAGGAGGAAATATGCGCCGTCACATGTCCGAAAAAATTCCGCCGCCCTGGAATTTTATTCTGCCCCATGCCGCCAATCTCTTTGCGTGGGGCGTGATCGCCGGACTGATCTATCTGCTTCGTTCCTTCTTTTTGCTCATTTTCCTGACCTTTGTCTTTGCCTATTTGCAGACCAGAGTGGGAGCCCGGCTGGAGTTTTGTCTGCCGAATCGCTGTCTCCGGATGCTCGTGGTGGCCTTTGCCTTTCTCAGCGTGCTGACTGCGGTCGGTATTTTTCTGGTGCCGCGGGTCAAAAACCAGACGCAGATCTTCGTCAGCCAATTGGGAACCTATATCTCCCGCATGGATGAAGAGATCTACCGGCTGGCCGGCAAGTATCCGTTGGTGGAACAGACGCTTTCTCCCTATCTGTCGGATGATAACGATCCCAAGAGGGAAAAGGACAAGATTTCGGTTCCGGCAAAGGGGGCTCACTCGAAGAAAATATCCTCCCCGGAAATTTCGGAGTCAGCTCCTCCAGACAAGGCTCTGCGTGCTTCACCCACCACCAAATTTCTGCAGCAGCTTTTCGGTTTGGGCGATCTGTCCGGCGGCGCCCAGAACATCAACCGGATTATCGACACCTTGAGCAACGTAGGTGGAAAGATCCTTACTTTTGCCACCAACTTTCTGCTTGCACTGCTTTTTTCCATTCTCATCGTGCTGGATATGCCGTCACTGGAACGCCACGTGCGGTCGCTTGCCGATACCCGGTTGCGTTTCATCTATCAGGCGGTCGGGGGCAATATCCGGGATTTTTCAATGGTGCTGGGCCGGGCTCTTGAAGCGCAACTCATCATCGCCATCATCAACAGCCTCCTGACAGCGATAGGCATCAGCATGCTGGGGCTGGGAGCGAACGTGGCCTTTCTGTCGGTCATTGTGTTTATCTTCAGCTTTTTTCCGGTGGTGGGTGTCTTTATCAGCTCCATTCCCATCTGTCTGGTGGCGTTGCAGTCGAAGGGACTGCACACCATGATCATGGCGATTATCCTTATTATCGTCATCCACCTGATCGAGAGCTATATCCTGAATCCGCGCGTCTATGGTTCCTATATGCGCATCAATTCGGTGATCATCCTCATCATCCTGACTCTGGCCAGCAAGCTTTTCGGCTTCTGGGGACTGCTTCTGGGAGTGCCGGTCTGCACCTACATCTTTGGATACGCGATCAAACTCGATCGTCCCACAGTGCCGGGTTTTGCATCGGACAGAGCAGAATCCACCCCGGAAAAATTGCCTCATTCTTCCGATCCGGTTTGACTGTCTGGGAAAAACGCGTTTGTCTCTTGATTTTTTCGCCGTATCTGGAGTAAATGCTAAACTCCACAAGAATCGCCTCTTTAACGCAGAGGAAGGGAAGCCTTTGAGATGAAGAGGCGGCCTTTGCGGCGAGGATTTTGAACCTGTTGAACATGCGGGCATGCATAGAGGAGAAAGGGATTTATGAAACAGTACTATCAGAAAGAGATTGAAACCGCTTCCCGGGAACAGCTGAAGGCCTGGCAGGATGAACGGCTGGTCCGGCAGGTGCGGCACGTGTGGGACAATGTCCCCTACTACCGCAAGAAGATGGAGGAAAAAGGGCTGACCCCCGAAGACATCAAATCCACCGGAGATCTGTACAAACTGCCCTTCCTCTCCAAGGCGGATCTGCGCGATGCCTATCCGTACGGCCTGCTGGCCGTGCCGCTGGAAGACTGCGTGCGCATCCAGTCCACTTCCGGCACGACCGGCAAACGGGTGGTGGCGTTTTACACCCAGGCCGATATTGATATCTGGGAGGACTGCTGTGCCCGGGCCATCTGCGCCGTGGGCGGCACCAAAAAGGATGTCTGTCAGGTTTCCTACGGTTACGGCCTCTTTACCGGCGGTCCCGGCCTGAACGGCGGCAGCCACAAGGTTGGCTGCCTGACCATTCCCACATCCTCCGGCAACACCGAGCGCCAGATCATGTTCATTCGCGATCTGTCGGCGACGATTCTCTGCTGCACGCCCTCCTATGCGGCCTATATTGGCGAAACAATGAAGAGCATGGGGCTTGGGCCGGACGACATTCCTCTGAAAGCAGGCATCTTCGGCGCCGAGGCGTGGAGCGAGGAAATGCGGCGTGACATTGAGACCACGATGGGGATCAAGGCCTATGATATCTACGGATTGACGGAAATTTCCGGGCCGGGCGTGGCTTTTGAATGCTCCGAGCAGAGCGGCATGCATATCAACGAAGATCATTTCATCGCCGAAATTATCGATCCCGACACCGGCGAGGTGCTTCCCGAGGGGACCCAGGGCGAGCTGGTCTTTTCGTCCATCACCAAGTCCGCCTTCCCGTTGTTGCGCTATCGTACCCGCGACATCACTACCCTGACCCGCAAGCCCTGTTCCTGCGGCCGTACCCATGTGAAGATGACCAAGCCTCGCGGCCGTACCGACGACATGCTGATCATCCGCGGCGTCAACGTCTTCCCGTCCCAGATCGAGACCGTGCTTCTGAACCACGGCTACGCGGCGAACTACCAGATCATCGTTGACCGCGTCCACAACAGCGATACTCTGGATGTCCAGGTGGAGATGACACCGGAGATGTTTACCGACAATCTGGGCGAGATCAGCCAGCGGCAGGAGGCTCTGGTGGACGGTTTGCGCTCCATGCTGGGGCTGGCCGCCAAGGTCACGCTGGTGGAGCCCAAGACCATCGCCCGCAGCGAAGGCAAGGCGGTCCGCGTTATCGACAAACGTAAAATCTAACTTCAAGGGAGGTGCTCATGGCAATCAAGCAGATTTCGGTTTTTCTTGAAAACAAACCTGGCACGCTGCTGAAGATGACCGGCGTACTTGCGGAGAACAAGATCGACATGCGGGCGCTTTCCCTGGCGGAAACCAAGGATTTCGGCATTGTGCGCCTTATTGTGGATGATGTCTACACCGCCTCCACCGTGCTGAAGGACAAGAATTTCATCAGTATTCTGACGGATGTCGTCGGGGTGCTGATTCCGGACGAACCCGGGGGACTGGACAAGGTGCTGCGCGTGCTTGCCGGTGCCAACATCAACGTGGAATACATGTACGCCTTCCTGGGCGGCCGGAACCTCAACCGCGCCTGCATGATCTTTCGGGTGGGTGACTCCCGGGCGGCGGAAAGCGCGTTGGGCGCCAAGGGAATCAAGCTTCTCTCGCAGGAGGAAATCGCCACTTTCTGAGACGTACAACGTTTAAAAAATCATGTTAAAAGACGGCCGGCAAAAGGGAAAAGCCTTTTGACCGGCCGTTTTTTTACCATCCTGTTTGGAAACAATTTTTCCATCGTCTGAATTTTTTGCCGTATACCGCGCATCTTTTTGATACATTGGCCACAGATGATGCCGCTTTTCTGTTCATGGCGATCATGAGAGGGGCTCTTTGCGCCATCCATCCCGCAAAAAAGGAGAATAGAAATGAACATCCTGGTTATAGGAGGAGCCGGCTATATTGGCAGCAACACCTGCAAGGCGCTGGCCCGCGCCGGGCACAAAGTTTGCGTCTACGACAACCTCTCCACCGGTCACCGTGATCTGGTGCAATGGGGACCGCTGTACGAAGGAGATATCCTCGACGGTGCAGCTTTGCGCCGCTGTTTGAACGAAGTCCGGCCGGATGGCATCATCCACTTCGCAGCCTTTTCGCAGGTGGGGGAATCTGTGCGGGATCCCGGCAAGTATGTCCGCAACAACGTGGGCGGCACCCTGAGCATTCTTGAGGCAATGCGCGACACCGGAGTGGGCAGTATTGTGGTGTCCAGCACCGCGGCGGTCTATGGCATTCCGGCTGTTATGCCCATTCTGGAGGATGTCGTACCCGCGCCCATCAATCCCTATGGGGAAAGCAAGCTGTTCATGGAGTGGATGCTGGCCGATTTCGCCCGCGCCTACGGCCTGCGCTGGGCGGCTCTGCGCTACTTCAACGCGGCGGGCGCCGACCCCGAGGGGGAAACCGGCGAACGGCATCTGCCGGAAACCCATCTGATTCCGCGCGCGCTTATGGCTCTGGACGGCAAGCTGCCGGATTTCCACGTGATGGGCGACGACTATCCCACGGAGGATGGCACCTGTATCCGTGACTACATTCATGTCAGCGATCTGGCGGAGGCGCATATCCGGGCAATTGAGACACTGGTCTCCGGCAGGCAGGCAGCCCTGACCGTCAATCTTGGCACCGGCTGCGGACTTTCGGTGAAGCGGATTCTGGAAGTCATTGCCTCGGTGACCGGCCGCGCCGTGCCACACACCATCGGACCGCGCCGTCCGGGCGATCCACCCAGTCTGGTGGCGGGCGTTGGCAAGGCCTTTGAACTGCTGGGCTGGAAGGCGACGCATTCCGGCGTGGAAGAGATCGTTCGCGACGCCTGGAACTGGTACCGTAAGGACAGTGCCCGGTAAGATCTCAAGAAACGGGGGCATGGCCGCGTGCCATGTCCCTTGCCCTTTTGTCCTGATAAAGTTTTGCACGATGCGCGTCCTGCTTGTCACCCTGCACAGCAAGTTCGTTCATGCCAGTCTTGCGCTGCCCTATCTGGCGGCCTACTGCGAGGATCTGGCGGGCTGCGAGATTCTCATCCGCGAATGTACCATCCATGAGCCGAAAGAACAGATTCTGGCCATGCTGCTTGCCTGCGCGCCGGATCTGGTGGGCTTTTCCGTCTACATCTGGAATCGTGGCATGACGCTGGAGCTTGCGGATGCGCTCCATGAGGCGGAACCGGATTTGGACATCGTGGTTGGCGGGCCGGAAGTCTCGTTTGATGGCCCGGAACTGCTGGCATGCCATCCCGGGCTGAGCGCCATTGTCAGAGGGGAAGGCGAGGCCCCCTGGCGGGAGCTGCTCCAGCGGCGTCTGGAAGGCCGGGATTGCTCCGGCATACCCCGGGTGCTGTGGCGTGGCGTTGGAGAAGGTCCCGCTGCCGCTCCTCTGGACGACCTTGACACGATTCCCTCTCCTTTTGCCGCCGGCAGGGCAGATATCACGCGCGGTCTGGTCTATCTGGAAACCAGCCGGGGCTGTCCCTTTGGCTGTTCGTTTTGCCTGAGCGCGCGAGATCGCCGGGTGCGTTCCTTTTCCATGGCGCGGATCGAGGCCGATCTTCTGTATCTCATGGAGCGCGACGTGCCGCAGGTAAAGCTGGTGGATCGTACCTTCAACTTTGATCCCGCACGGGCCCGGGCCATTTTCCGTTTTATTCTGCGCCACAACCGGAAGAGCCGTTTTCACTTCGAAATTGGCGCGGCGCTGCTGGACGGGGAAACGCTTGATCTGCTGCGCGCGGTTCCCGAAGGAATGTTCCAGTTCGAAATCGGCATCCAGTCACTCAACGCCGTAACGCTTGCGGCCATTGGCCGTCCGTTTCCCGACGAAGCCTTCTGGCGGCGTCTGCGGTGTTTGCGCGAAGAAACCCATGTTGTGCTGCACCTCGATCTGATCGGCGGCCTTCCGAAAGAGAATCTGGAGCAGTTTCTGTCAGGGATGGAACGAGTGCTGGAATTTCGCCCGCATAACCTGCAGATCGAGCCGGTAAAGGTGCTGCCCGGCACACCCCTGCGCGCCCAGGCGGCAAGCCTCGGAATGCGCTTCGATCCGCATCCGCCCTATACCGTCCTGCGGACTCCGGAGTGCAGTTTTGCCGATCTGGATCGTCTGCGCCAGATCGATCGCCTGCTGGATCTGCTCTACAACAGTGGCCGCTTCGGGCGTTTTCTTGAGGTTTTGCGCAAGGAATGCGGCGGTTATCCGGCCGCGCTGGAGACGCTGCGCGGCTTCTGGAAGGAACGGGAGCTGTTCCGTCTGCCGCCGAAGCGCGAGGAGCTTTTCCGTTGGCTGTGGCGCTTTGCCGAATCCCGCTCCGAAATGCTGCGCGAGGCTTTGGCGCTGGATTTGGCGCGCAGCGGCAGGCCCCGCGAAGAGGACTTTTTCCCGGAGGCGCCTACAACGGAGGAACGGCATCAGGCACAGCTCCGGGTGGAAGAGGAGCTTGCCGGCCTCAAGGGCCGTGGCGTGAAACTGCAGCATTTTGTGGCGGTTTTCCGGCATCTGCCGGAGTTCCGGCCACGCACCTCGTTGCTGTTTCTCTACCGCGTCCAGGCGGGCCAGGGCCTGACGGTCAGCGAGGAGCGGCTGCTTCCGCCTAAATAGAGTTTAACCACGGGTGGCCAGCCACGCGCCAAGTTCCTTTGCCTTTTCAAGATCCTCCGGGAACTTTTCCGCATGCATCCGCGCCTTGTGCTCCGGATCGAAGATGCTGCTCATGTACTTGCCGTAGTCGGAGAACTGCAGGGTATCGGTAATCGCCAGCCATTCCGATGGGCCGCGCAGCATGCCGGCCATGTACTGCGTATAGCGCTTCATCAGCGTTGGATAGTCCATCTGCTGCATCAAGGCCTCGCTGACGTTCATGGTGCAGATGAGCGCGCTGGCGATATGTCCGGTGAACTTGCTGAGATTGTCCTGGCTGTAGGTGTAGGGCGCGAAGAGCAGACGTTCCAGAAAGGCAATGGCGTCCGCCGAGAGGTTGCCGAAGTAGATGGGGCTGCCGAGGATCAGCGCATCCGCCGCCATGATTTCTTCCAGAAGAGGCCGGAGCTAGTCCTGCAGAATACAGATGTCCGCAGGATTCTCGTGGCGTTTGCAGGCAAAGCAGCTGAGGCAACCGGTGAACTTCAAATCGTACAGATGGACGAGCCGTGTCTGCGCGCCCGCCTGGCTTGCACCTTCGAGCGCCTTTTTCACCGCCTGCGCCGTATTCCAGTTTTTCCGTGGACTGGCATTGATGCCCAGAACTTTTTTCATGATTCTTCTCCAAAACCGAAAATGTTCCAGAAGAATATGAAGGCGGCGCTCCGGAAAGGGGACGCGCCGCTTCAGGTTTGTTGTTGGGTTCGCAGCAGTTAGCGGATGAAGTGCGTGGGAATCCACGGCTCCGGCATGGGCGGCTCGATGCCCGCCGCTTTCCCGGCGGCGATGCATTGGATCAGCCAGGCCATGTTGTCACCCAGGGTGCGCATGGTTTGCAGGCCCTCCAGATCCTTGCGCACGTCGTCCGGGGTGAAGCCGTGGGTTGAGTTCCAGTACTGGGAACTGACCACCGGCATCCGGCTGATGGTGAAGTACTTGTTCAGCCGGTCAAAGGCTGCGCTGGCCCCGCCCCGGCGGCAGTTGACCACGCAGGCAGCCGGTTTGAAGGCATAGGCGTCGCTTTTCATGAAGAACAGCCGGTCGAGAAAGGCACAGAGCGCGCCGTTGGGCGCGGCGTAGTAGACCGGCGAGCCCACCACCAGGCCTTCCGCCGTTTTGAGCTTGTCGATGGTGGCGTTGACGTCGTCATCCTTGAAGATGCAATATCCGGTTTCTCCGCACTTGCCGCAGCTGATGCAGCCGGCGACGGGCCCGGTGCCGATGTGGATGATTTCGCTTTCGATGCCGTGCTTTTTCAGCTGGCTTGCCACTTCGTTCAGGGCGGTATAGGTGCAGCCCCGGGGATGAGGGCTGCCGTTGACCATCAAAACGGCCATGTCTTTTCTCCTCTTTTTTTCGTTGTTCGTCATGTGGCAATGCTGCCGATGCAGGGGGATGTTCCGCTTTTGCCTCTTTTCTATTTGAAGCGGATGCTCACCGGGCAGTGATCCGACCCCGGAATGCCGCTGTGGATGGAGGCTTCCAGCACCCGGCTTTCGCTTTGGGCATCCACCACGAAGTAGTCGATTCTCCAGCCGATGTTCTTCGCGCGGGCGTTCGCCCGGTAGCTCCACCAGGAGTACTGCCCCGGATCGGGGCAGAATTTCCGGAAGGTGTCCACATAGCCCGCGTCCAGAAGGCTGTCCATCCAGGCGCGTTCCTCATCGGAAAAGCCGGGATTGCCCCGGTTTTCCTTGGGGCGCGCCAGATCGATTTCCTTGTGCGCCACGTTGAAGTCGCCGCAGAGCAGCACGGTCTTTTGGGCACGCAGCCGGTTCATGTACTCCAGCATGGCGGCGTCAAAGGCCAGCTTGAAGTCCAGCCGTTTCAGCTCGTCTTGGGCGTTGGGGAAGTAGGCAGTAACGAAGAAGTAGTCGGCGAATTCCAGAGTCAGTACCCGGCCTTCACAGTCAAATTCGGGTTTGCCGATGCCGTAGTGGACGGCAAGCGGTTCCTTTTTGCTGAAGATTGCCGTACCGGAATAGCCCTTGCGCTTCGCCGGATGCCAGAACTGCCGGTAACCCGGCAGGGTGGTTATCTCCTCCGGCAGCTGTTCCGGATGGGCCTTGATCTCCTGAAGTGCCACGATGTCGGCGTTCAGGCTTTCGAGGGCTTCGGCAAAACCCTTGCCCAGCACCGCGCGCAGGCCGTTGACGTTCCAGGAGACGAAGAGCTGTTCTTGCGGTGCGCCGGATAAAACATTTGGGGTTGTGGCCGCCTTGCCGCTTTTTCGCGGGGTAACGCCCAGTTTCGGGCACAGATCGGCAATGGGGCAGGCGTCGCAATGAGGGGCAACCGGCCGGCATGTGGACTGTCCAAAGGCGACCAGCAGGCCGTTGATGCGGATCCAGTACTTTTCGGGCAGTTTTTCCCGCAGTGCCATTTCGGTGGCGAGTGGCGTCTCGGTTGCCACATAGCCCCAGATGTTCATGATGCGGTGCACGTGGGTGTCCACGCAGATGGCGGGCAGAGCAAAGGCTACCGAACGCACCAGATTGGCGGTTTTGCGGCCCACGCCGGGCAAGGTCACCAGATCGTCGATTTCGCAGGGCACTTTTCCCGCGAAGCGTTCAAAGAGAGCCCGCGGCAATTCGCTCAGGTGCTTGGCCTTGTTGCGGAAGAAGCCCACCGGGAAAATCAGTTTTTCCAGTTCGGGCACGGTCAGCTTTGCCAGCTGCTCCGGCGTTTCCGCGCGGGCGAAGAGGCGGCGCGCCGCCTCGGCAGTGACTTCGTCCTTGGTGCGGGCGGAAAGGATGGTGGCCACCAGCACCTTGAAGGGATCCTGGGTCTGCGCGGCGATCAGATCCACGATGGGAACCTGCAGGTCCCGCACGTACCCTTCCAGTTTCGCGATAACCTCATCAAGGGGAAAGTTCATGATCTGCCTCGTCTCATGGTTGGAGTGTTGCTTTCCGTATCGTTTCCCCGCTTTTGTACGGGACAAAGCGTTTTTGCTCAATCCACAGGATAATGTTATTATTGAACAGTTTGGGCGTTCCCTCAAGTATGAATGCGTCTACCTGTACGCGTTCGAGAACGGTTTTGAAGCCCGGCAGTTTAACAAACAGGACACCTCAATGGTCGATAAAACGCTGCAGGGAGGATGGACGAATCGGGAATGTGGGGCTACGTAAAACGCTATCTGCCCTTCGCCATGGCGGCAGCGCTGTTCATGGTCGCCGAAGTGCTCATGGACCTTCTGCTGCCGGGGCTCATGCGTCGCGCCGTTGACGAGGGCATTCTGGGCATCGGAAGCAGCGGACCGGGCGGCATGGGGCTCGTGATCCGCCTCGGACTCGTGATGATCGCCTTGACGCTGCTCGGCGGGCTGTGCGGCTCGCTGAACAACGTCCTCGTACATTTCGCCAGCCAGGGAATGGGCAACGCCATGCGCAAGGACTGTTTCCGGCGCTGCATGGCGTTCTCCTTCCCTCAAATGGACAGGCTGGGCGCCGGATCCATGGTCACCAGGCTGACCAACGACATCACGCAGGTGCAGAACTTCATCGCCCAGTTCGTCAGGGGCGGCGTGCGCACGCTGATGATGCTCGGCGGAAGCGTCGTCTTCCTGTTCCTGCTCGACCCCCGCTTCGGCCAGATCACGCTGGCCGCCATGCCGCTGCTGCTCGGCTGCGCCATCCTCTGCGTGGCCAGGGTTATGCCGCTCTTCCCCCGGATGCAGGAGCAGCTCGACCGGCTGAACGCGATCATGCAGGAAGACGCCTCCGGGCTGCGCCTGATCAAGGCCTGCGTGCGTGAATCCTACGAGGAACTGCGTTTCGGCCGCGCCAGCAAAGAACTCGCCGCGACCACGGTGAGGGTGCTCCTGCTCTTCGCCTTCCTCAACCCCGTGATGAATCTGCTCCTGAGCATGGTCATCGTGGTCATCATCTACGCGGGCTCGCTGCAGGCGGGAACGGGCTCGGCCACACCGGGGACGGTGATGGCGGGCATCACCTACGCGGCCCGCCTGCTCAACGCCGTGCTCATGGTAGTGATGCTCTTCCAGGGCATCACCCGCGGCTACGTCTCATGGAAGCGCGTGCGGGAGCTGCTGCTTACCGGGCCCGGGCTGGAAGAAGGTTCCTTCTGTGGGGAGACCGCCGTGCACGGTCTCGTGGAGTTCAGGGACGTCTCCTTCTCCTTCCCCGGCGCCGCCCAGCCCGCCCTCCAGGACATCACCCTTACCGTGCGCTCCGGGGAGACCGTGGCCGTCATGGGACCGACGGGCAGCGGCAAGACGGCCCTGCTCAGCCTGATCCCGCGCTTCTACGATGCCACCGGGGGCAGCGTGCTGGTGGACGGCGTGGATGTGAGGCGTTACGTGCTGGCAGCGCTGCGAGGCAGGATCGCCTTCGCCCTGCAGAAAAGCGAGCTTTTCAGCGGCACACTGCGGGAAAACATCGCCTGGACCTGCCCCGGGGCTTCGGAAGATATCATCGCCCGGGCAGCAGAGACCGCTTGCCTCTCCGACCTGATGGTGCAGGGACAGGGGCTGGACACGCCTGTCGCCGAGCGCGGCATGGGGCTTTCCGGCGGGCAGCGCCAGCGTGTTGCCCTTGCCCGGGCCCTGCTGAAGGGGGGAGAGATCCTGCTCATGGATGACGCCGCAAGCGCCCTCGACGTGGAAACGGAAGCCCGCCTCTGGAAGAACCTCGCCAGGGATTTTCCCGGCGTCACGAAGATCATCGTATGCCAGCGCGTCTCCACGGCGCACGCAGCGGACCGCGTCATCGTCCTGGAGCAGGGACGCGTGGCCGGCTGCGGCACCCACGATGAACTGCTGCGGAGCTGTCAGGCCTACCGGGAGATCTGTGCTTCGCAGGAAGGGGGCGGCGATGGCCTCGAATGAACGCGGCGCCAGGCCGTTCCTGCGCCCGGGTGGACCGGACGCGCGTTTTGCCGAAGCGGAGCGCGCCGCCGACACGCGCGGGACACTGCGGCGACTTTTCGGATATTTTTCCGGGGAAAAGCCTGCCGTGGCGGGAGTCTTCATCGCCGTCGCCATGGCCACCCTGCTCGGTGTCCTCGCCCCGCTGCTGCAGAGCCATGCCATCGACATCCTGGCCGGCACGGCACAGGGCAGGATCGTTTCCGTGCTGCTGCTCATGACGGCGGCCTATCTGCTCTACTGCGGCGCCAAGCTGCTGCAGGGACGGCTCAGCGCGGGGCTCAGCCAGCGGCTGGTGCTCAGGCTGCGCGCCCAGATCTTCGGCAAGCTGGTGCGCCTGCCGGTGCCGTACATGGACAGCCATTCCCACGGCGATGTCATGAGCCGCATGACCAACGACGTCGAAAGCCTCTCCTCGGCGGCCAGCATGTCGCTGCCGTCCGTCTGCTCGGGCGTGCTGATGATCGCCGGAGCCTCCGCTGCCATGCTCTGGTGCTGCTGGCAGCTGGCGCTGGTGAGCTTCGCCTCCATGCTCCTGACCGCCGTCGCGACGCATCTGCTTTCCGGCCCGGTGCGCAGGTTCTCGCGGACAAGGCAGGCGCTGCTCGGTGAGCTCAACGGCAGAGTCGAGGAATTTGTCTCGGGGTACCGCACAGTCACCGCCTGCTGCCGCGGAGAACGCTCGGCGGACGAGTTCTGCGCTGTCTCGGACAGGCTGCTGCGCGCGGGCATAAAGGCGGATGCGCTCAGCGGCATCTTCGGGCCCCTGATGAACGCCGTCAGCAACCTGACCTTCATCATCGTCACGGTTTGCGGCGGGTATTTCGCCGTGAAAGGCATCATTTCCGTGGGGGTCATTTCGGCGTTCCTCGTCTATGCCCGCCTGCTGAGCCGCCCGGTCAACGAGCTTGCGATAGTGGCCGGGCAGCTGATGAGCGCCGTCGCCGCGGCAGAGCGCGTTTTCGCCATGCTGGACGAGTCTGAGGAGGACATGGGCGGCGAGACCTTCCGGGCCGGGCAGGGTGCAGACATCACCTTTGAGGGAGTGAGCTTCGGCTACGTCCCGGGCAGGGACGTGCTGAAGGATGTCACATTCACTATCCCCGCCGGGCAAAAAGCCGCCCTGGTCGGGAGCTCCGGCAGCGGAAAGACCACCGTGGCCAATCTGCTGATGCGCTTCTATGAACCGGGCAGGGGGCGCATCCTCGTCGGCGGGCAGGACATCGCGAAGGTCTCCCGCTCCAGCCTGCGCAGATCCATGGATATCGTCCTGCAGGAAGTGAGTCTGCTTTCCGACACGGTGCGGGTCAACCTGGGCTACGCCCGCGAGGGCGCTTCGGACGAAGACCTGTGGCGTGCCGCCGAACGGGGCCGCTGCGGAGCACTGATACGCATGCTTCCCCAGGGCATGGACACCGTCCTCGAATCTTCTGGCGCCAGCCTGAGCCAGGGGGAGCGGCAGCTGCTTTCCATCGCCAGGTCTTTCGCCGCCGACCCGGACGTGCTCATCCTCGACGAGGCCACGGCCAGTGTGGATACGCGCACGGAAAAGGAAGTCCAGGCGGCCATGCGCGAGGTCATGTGGGGACGCACGGCCATCATCATTGCGCACCGCCTCTCGACCATACGGGACGCGGACATCATCCTGGTGATGGACGGCGGCAGGATCGTGGAGAGAGGGCGTCACGGGGAACTCATGTCCCGCCGCGGCCGCTACTGGGAACTGTGCCGGCTCCAGCTCGCCGGCAAGGAGACCTGATTGAGGTACTCCCCTAAAAATGGACAGATATGATTCTTTAAATATATTGTGAGAACAGTCAAAGACGATCGCAAGGATGAGTGTTTGAGGTGTTGTTTCTATGCGGGTTTGGCCAGCTTTTCCCATCCGAGCACGCGCTGCTTCATTCCCTCCACGTCGAGCACGCCGAGGGCAAATCCCTTGCGGACGAGAGCATCGGGGACGTACTCGTCGTACTTTTCAAACACGGGATTCTCCTTGGGAGAAACCAGCTCCAGCGGGTCGAGCGGCTTTTCGGCCTCGTCCAAAAGGATCTGGTAGAACTCCGTCTCGCCGACCTTCAGCGTGAACTGCATGAAGTAGGGACGAGAAGGACTTAAGCCCCGCAGTCCCAACCGTTTGGCACAGCGTATCTTCAGGAAGCGCTCCAGGGCAAGGAAGGCGTAGGTGCCCAGCCACGGGAACAGGACCCACATGTTGCCGCCCAGGTGGACGAGCGGACGGTTCCGCATATCCGACTTCCGGAAGGTTTCTCGCGCATCATGCAGACGGCAGACGGCGTGGCGCATCAGGTAGGGGTAGCTTTTTTCTTCGGCCAGCACGTGGTACATGCGCTCCAGGATGTGTGTGTGGATGTCGCCCGGCACGTCGCCGAAATAGGCCGGTATCAGTCCTTTCACCAGCGTGCAGTAGACCTCCCGTTTCTGGTGATCCACCTCGTCGACGACCCACACGCGTCCCGCGATGGCCACCTTGTCACCGACGGGGGGCGGCTTGACAAGGGTGCCGAGCTGTTCGGAGCCGGTGCGGACGGTGTACTCGACATTTTCCTGAAAGACGGCGTAGAACTTGTAGTTGTTCACAATGTGTTCACCGGCCAGTCCCACTATCAGGCCGCCGTTCTCCGTGCGCTGGATGTGTCCCTTCTTCAGCAGGTGACGCAGAAGCAGGCGGAAGTCGTCCTGCGTGATGCGGTGAAAGCAGGAGAGCGGCAGCACGCGCGATGCCAGCTCCGCGGGCGACATCTCGCCGCAGGAGGCCAAAGTACTCATCGTCTGGTGGTAGAGCAGGCTGTAGGGCAGACGCTCGGTGCGCGGCGGCTCCACGAAGCGTTCCTCAATGTAGAGCTGCACCAGGGCGATGCCCTGAATCAGGTACCAGGGAATCGCTTCGGGCAGCATGGCCCGCGACTCGGGATGCTCCTCGCGCATGACGAACCACATCTCCGACGGCGCGCCGCGCCGTCCCGTTCGTCCCATGCGTTGCAGAAAGCCCGACACGGTAAAGGGCGCGTCAATGTGGAAAGCCCGCTCCAGTCGTCCGACATCGATGCCCAGTTCGAGTGTTGCCGTAGCGCAGACCGACAGCAGCGAGTCGTCGTCCTTCATGTCCTCTTCGGCACTTTCGCGGTAGGAGGCCGAGAGGTTGCCGTGGTGGATGAGGAAGCGGTCGGGCTCGTGCTTTGCCTCGCAGTACTGGCGCAGGTTCTGGCAGACGGCCTCGCATTCCTCGCGCGAGTTGGTGAAGATGAGACATTTCTTGCCCCGCGTATGCTCGAAGATGTAGCCCATGCCCGGGTCGGCAGCCGTGGGGGCGGTGTCGGTGGCGGGCTCCAGCTCGGGCGTCTCCATCTCCTCCGTATGCCCCTCGTCGGCCTGGGGGCCGCTGTTGTAGAAGTGCTCCATGCTGAGCCGCCAAACCTCTTTTCCGCCATCAAATTTGGGAATGGCGCAGCCCCGATCGCTGCCCGCAGAGAGGAAACGTCCCGCCGCCCCGGGATTGCCGATGGTGGCCGAGAGTCCCACGCGTCTCGGACGGCATCCCGCCAGCCGGCAGAGCCGTTCTATCAGGCAGAAGGTCTGCATCCCGCGGTCGCCCCGCAGCAGCGAGTGAATCTCGTCGATGACGATGAAGCGCAGGTCGCCGAACAGCGACGGTATCTCCATGTGCTTGTTGATCATCAGCGACTCCAGCGATTCCGGCGTTATCTGCAGGATGCCCGAGGGCTTGCGCAGCAGCCGCCTCTTCTGCGTTTGTGCCACGTCGCCGTGCCAGCGCGTCACGCGGATGCCCGCCTCCTCGCACAGCTCGTTCAACCGTGTGAACTGGTCGTTGATGAGCGCCTTCAGCGGTGCGATGTAGAGCACGCCCACCGTCCGTGACGGCTCCTCGTCGAGCAGCGTCAGTATTGGGAAGAAGGCTGCTTCCGTCTTCCCCGAAGCCGTGGAGGCGGTCAGCAGCACATTGTCCTCCGTGCCGAAGATGGCATCGCCCGCCGCGTTCTGCACGCCCCGCAGCGTTTGCCAGCCCGAGCGATAGATGAAGTCCTGAATGAACGGCGCATATCGGTTGAATACGTTCATTTGGGGGAACCTTGCGAAAATGTTGTAACGAGCAAGCGTTTACTACTGACAGGTATTTAATCTTACACCATTGCGGCTGAAAGTCGCTTAACAAACGGGATCACTTCCTTCGTAATTCCGGATGAGAAGTTCCGTCAGTTTGCCCCTTTTGCCGGCGTTGGCATTTACCATGCGGGAAGCGGAGACTCGCTGGATGTGAAAGCCTTTGTAAATGTCCTCAAAGAACGTGTCGGCGGGGTTCCTTGCCGAGCAGTCGGAGTTGCTGAGCATCCATTTGACGTTGCCGTGCCTGTCGAGCTGCCGGCAGAAGTCCGCAAGATCTTTCTGGCTGTCATCGTTGAAATCCTCCTTGAAATAGGAGTTGAAACTGGAGGTTACGCTCAGCGGACGATAGGGCGGGTCGAAGTAGAAGAAGTTTTGGCCGGACTTGTCAATGGCATCTGCCGTTTCCCTGAAATCGCCGTTCAGAATCTCCACGTTGTAGCGGTTTAACAGTTTGCTGTCGGCATACAGGACTTCCTCATTGCAGATGGTGGGGCGGGTGTATCTGCCGAAAGGAACATTGAATTTTCCTTTTGAATTCTCGCGGTACAGGCCATTGAAGCAGGTATGATTCAAGAAAATGAGCAGGGCGGTTTTGCCGATATCCTCAAGTTCATCCTCGTTAAAGTGGCGGCGCATTTCGAGGTAGTACTCTTTCCGCGCATTCTCTGCCTTGATGGCCAGGTAGCGTTGCTCAATATGTTTCAGCCGGTTTACAAGTTCATCGGCATGATCCTTGATGTTTTTATAGGCATTCGCCAGGTTTTCGTTGCGGTCGTTGATGACCGCCCGTTTGATGTTCGGAAAGTGCTGCAGCATAAAAAAGAGCATTGCACCGCCGCCCACGAATGGTTCGATGTAAGTAAATGCATCGTCGTACAGTTCCTGCGGCAAGTTCCTTTTGAGTTGCGGGAGAAGCTGTCCCTTTCCCCCAACCCATTTGATAAACGGCCTTGCTGTCTTGTATCTCGTGAACATAGGGGAACCTTGCGGGATTATTGGAACAGGCAACACGCTTAATATTTTGAGCCGCTAGAGGGAAAACTCGGCATACTCGCCGTCCGCGTTGTCCGGAACGGCCTCCGACCTGGCATAGGTGAAGCTGTCGGACTGAA